>JAAYCF010000051.1 GCA_012744415.1 Thermotogaceae bacterium | reverse complement strand
TTACCGTCAACTTTTCTTTGTCCAGGGTCACCGTAACCTCCGAATGTTCGTAGGAGTATTTGATCGCGTTGGACAAAAGATTCCGAACAATCGTGTAGAGGACGAAACGATCGGATTGAAGCGTGTCTACCGAACACTCTGTATGGATCGTAATATCTTTCTTTTTACTCTTTTCTTCCAGATCCGCGACCACTTCCTTCACGACCGAGAGGGGATCGATGACGTCGAAGTGAAGGGAATAGTTGCCCAGCTCGGCTTGAGCCAGTAAAGTCAACTGATTGATGATCTTCTGTATTTTGTATAACGATTTTTGGGATTTCGTGATCATTCGTTGATTGTCAGGAGTGGAAGAGAAGTCTTTCAGCATCTGAATGTTTCCGATCGCGATCGAGAGCGGGGTTGTCAGTTCATGGGAGATCGATGTGACCAACTCTATCTTCACTTTTTTAACCCATTCGATCTCCGATAGATCGATAATGAAGAGCAAAGCGTCTGCTGGGTCATAGATCACTCGGCAATAGCGGGTTCCCCCTGCGAAAAAGAATAATGTCGCTTCCTCTTTGAACAGTTTCTCTTCCAGGATGCACTCGGTCAATCTGTCTATCCTGTCGAAAGTAAAAACCGACAACCAATCCTGATCGGTTTTGAATCCGTATTCCGCCGCTTTTCTATTCAGGTCGGTCACCAATTGGTTTTCTATACGCAGTACCGCTTCGCGAATCGGATCTAAAGCGCTTAATCGCATGCGATCGCCTACTTTTCGGTTTTCAAGAGGTGAGCGTCTTTGCTAAACTTATACCCGACGTTCCGTACCGTCTTGATCCGATCCTTACCGATTTTGTTCCGAATGGCGCTGATATGGACATCCACTACGCGGTCGGTGATCGTATCGTCATCATACCAAATCTGGGAGATAATCTCATCGCGAGAGAAGATCTTCTTCGGTTGTTTGGCCAATAACAGTAAAATTTCGAATTCTCGACCGGTTAATTCCGTGTTTTGTCCGTTTATATGCGCGGCGTAATTGTTCGGATAGAGGGAAAGGTCTCCGAAAACCAAAACCTCTTCTTCTTTGCGGATTCGTTTCATGAGGGCGCGCACGCGGGCAACAACCTCTCTTGGATTGAAAGGTTTGGAGATGTAGTCATCCGCGCCCGATTCGATGCCGAAAATGCGATCTCTATCCATTTTTCTGGCAGAGACGATGATGATGCCGATCTCTTTATTCCTTGAACGTATCTCTGGAAGCTCATCAAAAGCTTCTCCATCCGGCAGCATCACGTCAAGCAGCATGATGTCCACCGCTTTTGAGGAGAGCGCCCTTCGCATTTCTTCCAATGATCCGGCTTCCAAAACTTCGAACCGCTCGACCTGCAGGTAGGTTCTCAATATCTCGCGGAGATCCTTTTCATCCTCGACGATTAGAATTGTTCCCATCGATTCTCCTTACTCCTTTGGCACGATCTGATTCATAGAACGCCCGGTTTCGATGTAAAGAAGTTCCTCGCACAGGTTCGTTGCGTGGTCCGCGATCCGTTCGATATCCCTGGCCAAAAGAAGATAGATCGGTACCAGATGGCGATCAAAGTCCTTCTTCTTCATCATTTCCATCACAAAATGGTCGATATCTCGTTCTAGTTGATCCACGACATCGTCTTTTTGCCAAACGGATAGCGCTTTCTTCTCGTCCTTTTCTATAAAGGCGGTAAAAGCGTCTTTGATCATTTGAATCGATAATCCGATCATTTGTTTCAATTCTTTCGGAGGTTTATAGCTGATATGCTTTTTTTGAAGCAGCAACTCTTTTTCAGCGATATTGACCGAGAGGTCGCCTATTCTTTCGAGGTTATTCGAAAACTTGATCATCGTGATGACGTAACGTAATTCCTTTCCCATGGGATGATAACGCGCGACGATTTGGTAAACTGAATCCTCGACTTTTCGATTGATATCGTCGATCTGATCGTCCATGGATATCACCGATTTCGCTAATTTCTCATTGGCGTCCTCGCAGGAGCGAACTGACATCTCGAAAGATTCGAGAACTAAGGACAATAATCTGGAGATGTCCGAACGCAGCAATAGCAGTTCTTTTTCAAAGTGGATACCTTCCATTTTTCCTCCTGCGTCAGCTAATTTTTCCGCTTAAGTATTCTTCTGTAAGCGGATTTTTCGGTTGCTTCACGATCTCTGACGTCTCTCCATATTCTACCAGTTCGCCGCGATACATGAACGCCATATAGTCTGAAATGCGAATCGCTTGCGATAAATTGTGGGTGACAATGACGATCGTATAGCTTTCTTCGAGCGCCTCCAACAAAATCTCGATATTCTTCGTCGCGATGGGGTCCAGCGCTGAAGTCGGCTCATCAAGCAAGATCACTTCGGGTTCGACTGCCAAAGCCCGCGCGATGCACATCCGCTGTTGCTGACCACCCGAGAAGGATTCTGCGGGTTTGTGAAGCTCATCCTTCACTTCGCTCCACAAAGAGGCTTTTTTTAGAGACTCTTCCACGATTCCGGAGAGGGTTTCCTTAGAATGGCGATGATGCAGCCGTACACCAAAGGCCACATTGTCGAAAACGGACATGGGAAACGGGGTAGGCCTTTGAAAAACCATTCCGATTTTTTTGCGTAGCAGCATCAGATCGGTATCCCGGTTAAAGATATTTTTCTCTTCAAAATAGATGTCGCCTGAAGTTTTATAATTGAGAATGTTGTCGTTCATGCGGTTCATGTTCCGTAAAAGAGTGGACTTTCCGCACCCGGAAGGTCCGATGATAGCGGTTATCTTGTGTTTATATATCGGAAAGGTGACGGAATGGACCCCTACTTTTTTTCCGTAAAAGGCCGAAAATGAATCCACACGGATAACCGGTTTCAACGGGTTATTTGACGCAACGTTTTCCATCAGGTTTTTTCCTCCCTAATCTGAAAGCGATAGAATAGATAAACAAAACAAGAATCAATAAAAAAGCCGAACTGCCCTTGGCCATCCACTGGACGTTTTCGCCGTACGCGGCGGTTAAGTAATAGATATGGGTGGGCAATGTCATGACCGGATCCAGAACCGATTGCGGTAAATT
>JAAYCF010000386.1 GCA_012744415.1 Thermotogaceae bacterium | reverse complement strand
CCGATCGTGATCCCCACATCTTCCCACAGGTGATGGCGCAGATCGTACCGCGCTTCCACGAAGACTTTCTTCTTCATATAGAAAAAAAGCGTTCGAAGCATGTGCGCGAGAACCGGGTCTTCTAATCGGATCGTCGTCACTTCTGTTCCGAGCGCGAGGGATATATCCGTTTCGGCGGTCGTTCTTCTCATCATCGCTCGCCTTCCTTCCGGGGGGTTCTGGCCGCCAGCGACTTTGCGTGGTATTCAAGGCCTTCGATGGCCGCCAGTCGGATCCCCAAATCGCGGTTGGCTATCAACTCTTCCTCAGATAAAGAAGCGAAAGCTATCTTTTTTCCAAAGTCTTCCACCGTTAGAACAGAGGAAAAACGCGCCGTCCCACCCGTCGGAAGAACATGATTGGTTCCCAAAAAGTAGTCCGCGCTCGGAACGGGGGTGTATTCGCCGAAATATACGGCGCCCGCGTTTATGACCGAATCAAGGTATTTCAAAGGATTGTTAACACTTATTTGTAGATGTTCCGGGGCGATTTCATTGGCTTTTCGGACACAGTCTTCGAGGGAATCGAGAACGGATATTTCGATTTGCCCGTTGTCGCAAAACGCGGCCAGTCCAGTAGAGGGGGTTAATAGCCACGCTTTCGAATCCTTCCCGTGCTCGCGTTGACTCATCAGGTCGTTCAATATAAACTCTTTGTTGGCGTTTTCATCCGCAATCACACAGATTTCTGAGGGGCCGGCCGGGCTGTCGATTCCCACATCGCCGTATACCTGCCTTTTCGCTTCATTAACATAGGCGTTGCCCGGACCGAATATCTTATCCACCCGCTTCATGCCAATGCCGTAAGCCATCGCGGCGATGGCTTGAATACCGCCAATCTTGTACACCTCTTTGATTCCGAACCGTTTCGCGAGGTAAAGGATCGGTGTCGGGATCCTGCCTTGGACTGGCGGCGTACAGAGCGCGATTTCTTCAACACCGGCGATGCGGGCGGGAACCGCGGTCATCATCAATGTGGAAGGGAGCGGCATGCCTCCCGGAATATAGATTCCGATTCTCGAGAGGGGGACTTCTTTCAATCCGAAAAGGGAGCCGTTTTTCAGATAAGCGAATCCCCGCTTTTCTTGATGTTGGTGGTAATCAAGCAACCTTTCGATGACGCGTTCGAAGATATTCCGGTCGACTTCTTCGACGGCCTCGCTCTCGGCCCATTCTTGACTATCGGGGAACATTTCCCCGGTGTAACCGTCAAACCGTCGCATACAATCCCTTAACGCGTCCTCTCCCTTTTCGCGGAGTTCTTCCAGTATACCGGAGACGTACTTTCTGAGTTCCATTTTTCGCCCTCCTTAGTGAATACTCTTGAAATCGTTACGTAACATTTGAGCAGCGTGAGTCAATCGGGGATTAAGGTTCCGAATCCGGTTCACGATCTCGTTGATCGTGCCGAATTTGGTTTTTTGAGAGATGCGATTCACGAGTAAAACCGCGTTGACTTCCGATATGATTCCGATTTCCTTCAATCCGTTGGCTCTCATCGTGTTTCCAGAATCCACGATGTCCACGATCGCGTCGGATATCCCCACCTTCGGGCCCAGCTCCACCGCGCCGTGCAATTTGACCACATTCACGGCGATTCCGGCTGAATCAAAAAACCGCTCGGTTGTTTTTGGATATTTGGTGGCTACGGTATAACCCTCCATTTCCGAAACCGAAAAGACGCTCTCTTTGGGGGCGATAACGCTCATTCGACATTTTCCGAAGGGAAACTCGAGAGGGATGAACACATCGCAGCCCCTCTCCGAAACCACATCGCTTCCGGCTATCCCGATGTCTATCCCGTGTTCCACGTAGACCGGCACATCAAAAGCCTTTGCGAAGACAAAAGACCGGCATCCGTCTTTTACTTCCATTTCTCTTGAGTGCCTTTCCGGGATTTCCAACCCGATGGCACTCAATAGGTTCGCGGATTCCTCCAACAATCGACCGCTTGGTAAGACAAAAGACAAGTTCACACTGTCACCTCCACTGTTTTTCCGTTCAAGATCGGATTTTTTACTTCCGCGTATTTCGTTCGCCTCTTTTTGCCCGACTGCTCTCGAATCATTGTGGAGTTAAAAGGGGCGACCTCCGCCAAACCTCTCAGATCCATTGAAAATCCAAAACCGGCCATTTCCTTCACGGCGTAGTCTCCGCCCCCTCCGAGCGCTTTTCCGCTGGAGGGGGTATAGACTTCGAATACGATATCTTCGTAATAATCAAGGTATCGGACCGTCCCCGTATCGATGAAAAAATGCTCTTCCGGGAGATTGTCCACGATTCCATCAAGCTGAGGGATACCGCTTTTTCTTCCTCGAAAGCTGAAGATCTTCCACAACGCCTCTTTGAATTCCTCGTCGATGTTCATATCTTCAATGACTGTGAAATTTCTTGATTTAAGGGCTTCCATGGCTTCGCGCCGGCGTTCTGGAATTTTCTCCAGAATCTCGT
>JAAYCF010000050.1 GCA_012744415.1 Thermotogaceae bacterium | reverse complement strand
CACCATGGCGATCCAACGTTTCCGTCGCCGGTCCCGCAGATGAGGGTATTTTCCACCTTCGATCCTCCGCCCCACAGTTTGACGCCATCGCCGTAATTGTTCGTTACGAGGCAATGATGGATGACGGTATTTCCCGATTTGGCGTCCAAGCCATCTCCGCGATTATGCCGCGCCGTCGTGTAAGCGATCTCTATCGGACCGTTGGAAGGTTCGATTCCGAACCCGTCCGGTCGATCGTAAGGATTATCGGGATTGTCGTCGATACCCTGGTAATAATGTCCGCCATAAGATAGATCGCACCGATGAATCAGGATATTCTGCCAACCGCCGTTGTCCGCTTCCGGACCGCCAATGGCTCCAAACCCGCAATATACGATCACGCAGTCGAGAACTTGCAGATCGTTAACGTCACGAAAATTGAGCCCAAACTCGTCGATATGGTGGATATACAAGTCTTCCAGAACAATATGGTGGATCGGGTGATCGACCCCGTTAATGGCATCGCGGAAAAACCCGCCATCATCTGAAGTGAATTCCAGATTCTCTATCTTGATATACGATACGTCCGAAAGGATGATCGCGGCATACAGGTTATTCGTTCCCTTAATGACCGGCGTGTGGCCGGGTTCTCCCTTCAGCGTAATCCACGCGCCGTCCGCTCCGGTCGGCGGAATCATAATTTCGTCAAACTCGGAAATCACATACTCCCCATCCAGAAAGATCAGCGAATCCCCGGGAGTGAGCTTCGAAACGGACAAATATGGCGTACGCCAAGGGGCTTGCAAACTGCCGGCAGCCGTATCGTCGCCGTCGGGAGAAATATAGAAAACCGTCGCCGGATTCGCTTCGGAAATCGCGATCCAGAAGGAAATTGTGGAATCCCTGTCAGAAACGAGCGGATTCGGATGCCCTCCCATCCTCGAATGCGAAAGCGCGCTCGATGCTGTAATTTCAATCGGATAATCGCCTTCCTCCAGCCCGCTTAAGTCCAGCGTATACTTTCCCGCTAAAGGGCCGATCAAAGAACCCAGGAATTGGACGGTGTAGAGAACGTTTTGGCGCGCCGCGAGCGAAAACTCCCATTCTTGCGTATCCGGAAGAAGCGGAAACGGATGGTCTTCCTGCGTGTATTGAAAGGGATTGGCGACTCCCGCAACGGTCATGATTGCGTTGAATACTGCCTGATCAGTTAAATCTGGAATATTCGGAGGTTCCGGAAGAACAGAAGCGCCGCAAGAAAGCAGAAATAAACTCACAAAAAGCAAATATAAAGAAAACGCCGCTTTATTCGGGATCCCCATATTTGTGCCCTCCTTCAGAATACGATTCACGCTGACGGGATTGTGTCAGCCGTTTTATCAGCTTCGATCGTCTTATCGTGACGGTTTTCGTATTAAGAATACCCGATTATACCCTAAAAATTAACGCTGGTTCATCGCGCCGTCCAGTCGGTTTCTGAGTAACCCGAATGAGGTAGTAGGTTATCGCGCAGTAGGCGCAAGGGCTGCGGGATCCTTCAAGTAATTACCATTCTTGCCACCGGACGTTCTTGTTTGGAGTATCGAACTTTAGTTCGGCATCGTCTTTCGATTTTTTATGCAAACTGCGAAAATAACCGCTTCTTCGGAGTCCCTCTCTACAAATAGCCCCCGTCGCCATTTTAAAAACTTATAACTGACAATCGCATAAGATGAATCAACCCACTTGACAAAAACGAAAAAATAAAGTACACTGTACTTATAAGTACAATGTACGTTATACAAACGGGAGCGTGAAGAATGCAAACCCCGAAAGAGGAGATAAAACAGAGGATTCTGGAGGCCGCGAGAAAAGAATTTTTAAAAAACGGTTTTGAGAAAGCTTCTATTCGAGTTATAACGACGAATGCGAAAACTTCGAAAAGCAACCTCTACAATTATTTCGAGGACAAAGACGCGCTCTTTTGCGCGGTCGTCGAACCGACGATTACGGAAATGAACGAAGGGTTTCGAGAAATTCGTATAAGAAATAAACACGCAAATACCTATGTTCTTGACGCCCAAAAGGGAGTCATCTATGGTTTTGTGAAGTTTGCTTACAACCATATCGAAGATATGAAGCTTCTATTCTATGGCTCGTCGGGATCTTCTTTGTCTGGGTTTAAAAATCATCTCATCGATAAAATCGCGGAGGCTTTGGGTGAGTGGGTGAAACAAATCGCATCCGGCAAACACTTTTCGAAGCTTTTTTTACGATCCGTCGCCGGGTTTTATATCAGCGGGATGGAGCAATTGATGCTGGAAGGGGAAACGGAAGAGCAAGCGGCCGATCACTATAGCGAATTCTTAACGTTTATTTATGGCGGTTGGAAAAGCGCCTT
>JAAYCF010000385.1 GCA_012744415.1 Thermotogaceae bacterium | reverse complement strand
TAAAAGGGCGTAAAACCAGACCCTCTTTTGCAGGGTTACCGGACTATCGGGATCTGACGACGACATTTCAGACATCTTCCCCCTTCATCCAGCCCGACTACCTGCGTCTGGTAGCCTTTTCTCTCGACAAGAACGTTGGAACAGTCCGGGCAGAGCGTTCTCTGATACTCGGATTCCAACTGGTTACCCAGATAGACGTACTGAAGATAAGATTTCGCCGTTGTCCAAAGCTCAATCGCGTGCGTCAGGTCCGAAGGCGGTTTATTGAATCGGTAAGCCGGAAAGTAAAGCGACAGATGCAAGGGGATAGCAGGGTCAATCGAGGCGATCCACTGGCACTGTTCTGTTATCTTCTCGATACTGTCGTTCTCATCGGGGATGAGAAGCGTGGTAAGCTCGATATGAACCCCTTCCTCATAAGCAAGCCGTATGTTCCGCTTTACGACCTCGAGATCCGCGCCGCACCGTTTTTGGTAAAACCGTTGGTCAAAACCTTTTAAGTCGATATTCATCGCTTGTACGGTCTGTAAAAGGAGCTTAAATGGGTCGGGCGAGATGTATCCGTTCGTCACCAAGACGTTGTAGAGGCCGTCAGCGCTAGCCATTCGAGAGGTGTCTAATACGAATTCGAACCAAATCATCGGTTCGTTGTAAGTATAAGCAATACCCGGAGAGCCCCTGTCCAAAGCAATGTTGATCAATCGTTCCGGATCCACCTTTTGAGTCTGAGGGGTGCCCTGCGAGATTTCATGGTTTTGGCACCATGGGCAATTCATGTTGCAACCCCACGATCCGACCGATAAGATCTTTGTCCCCGGACGATAGTGATAGAGGGGTTTTTTCTCGATCGGATCGGTCGCTATGGAAGACAGGCGCCCGTATATCAAAGTATACAGAACGCCGTCCACGTTTTTTCGCGTTCGACAAAAACCCACTTGTTCCTTCTCGATAACGCATTGTTTCGGGCACAGCATACACCGTACCAACCCATTTTCCATTTCTTCGTAGAACAAGGCTTCACGCACCTCTTCCACCCCTCTAATACTCAATGGTATCTCGTGACGCGAAAACGATAAAGCGCGACAGGCTCGTTTTCGCCTATTCCGGCCTTTCTTCTGGCAATCGCAACTTGCATCGCCGCGGTGTCCACTCCTTCGAGATCCGGAAGCAGCAATCCTCTTCGAAAGCCGTTCTCCACAATCACGCCGTATTCCTTCGGATCCAGGTCGCTTAGATTCTCCACGCTTTCGGGAGCGCCTAATACATCCACCGAAATCGTTAAATGATCCAGCTCCTCCGGTTCGATCGGAGAGAAGCGGGGATCACGCGTCGCCGCGGCGATGGCATTCGAACGAAGCTCAAAAGCCAACGAGCTCTGGGTTGGCTCAATCGTGCCAATACATCCTCTCAGGCGGTGATCGGCGGTATGTATCGAAACGAAAGCCCCCGCCTTTCTACCGGTCAGCGCTTCAGACAGGTCTTCGGGGACCGGAATGATCTTCAAATCTTTGACATAGGCGCCGATGACCGCCGTTACCCATCGAATGATCTCGCTTTTGCCCTCCATGCGCTGTTCCTCTTGACCGCTCATCCGAAAAACAGACTACACATTTTGTAATATTCGTAAGGCACCAATTTTTTCGTAGCGACGGCATACTCGATCGGAACTGAAACAATCTCATTCCCTTTCAAAGCGACCATCCGTCCGTAGTCTCTCTTCTTGATCAGTTCCATAGCCTGTACGCCATACCGTGACCCTAGAATACGGTCAAAGGCGGTGGGGGTCCCCCCGCGAAGCAAATGGCCCAAGATAACCGCTCGGGTGTCATATCCCAGCTTTTCCTTGGTAATTTTGGTCAGGTAATTCGCGATGCCTCCCAGTTGTATATGGCCGAATGCGTCGATCTGCGAATCGTCGTGCAGAGTGTTGTCAATATCAACCGGTTTAAAGCCTTCGGCGACCGCTACGATCGCGTACCCTCCGTGCTTCATCCTTCTGTCGACCATCTTCAAAATCTCATCCAAGGTCATCGGGTACTCGGGGATAACGATCAAATGGGCTCCGGCGGCCATCCCAGCTTCCAAAGCGATCCAACCGGCTTCGCGTCCCATGAGTTCCACATAAAAGACCCGCTTATGCGACTTGGCCGTCGAATGAAGGCGGTCGATCGCATCGGCCCCGACGTTAACAGCCGTGTGAAACCCGAACGTGTAATCCGTTTGCGAAACGTCATTGTCGATCGTCTTGGGAACGCCAACGACCGGGAAATGGACGGAGGCCATCTTGGCGGCGACAGAAAGCGTATCGTCGCCTCCGATCGCGATTAGGGAATCTATTTTCAACCTTTCAAGGGTATCGAACATTTGGCGGGTATCCGCTTCTTTTTTGAACGGATTGGTCCGCGACGTACCCAAGATCGTCCCTCCCAAGATATGGATACCCTCAACGTCGGCATCGGTCAGCGGGATATATTCTCCCAGAATCGTTCCCTGCCAACCGTTCATAAAGCCGTATATTTCTGTGTCCGGATCTCTTGCGCAGACAATACCTCTCACAACTGCATTTAAACCAGGGCAATCTCCACCGCCCGTTAATACGCCCACTCGCATAACTCTTTCCTCCTTTAGTCTTCCAACCTGACGATGCCGTTATGAATACCGCGCGCTCGTTAGGGTTACGATGATAGTGGATTGTAGAACTCAGACAACCGCCCGATTTTTTCGGCGCTCATATGTACGATATCTTTCATAATCAGCGGGGTGAGGCCAAGTTCTTTCCAAAGATTGTGTTTGACCAGAATCGGCGCGCCCGCCCCGTTGTCGCCATATTTAAGCCGCTCGGCGATATACGTGGCAAGCGAAGTGATAAACACCACATCGGTATAGACCGAGCTGCCAAAGTCGTCCGTCCGATGATGCCGCGTCGCCGCCAAGCTCACCAGTTCCGGAAAATTCCATTTTTCCAGCAGCATTTCGGCAAACTGCTCATGCGTCGGAACCCCCAATTCCTTTTCGGTTCGATAATAAGTCCATCCTTTCATACGAGAAACTTTGACGATCGCATCGAAAAGCAATGGAAAGAGAATCCCTTGAACCGTTTTGCCGATATCGTGCAGCAACCCGCATAGAAAGAGCTCCTCTTTGTTTGAAAACCCGATACGTTCGGCAATGGTTTCGCCTATCGTAGCAACTGACAGGGAATGAATCCACAGTTCTCTTAATTCCAACTCCTCTGACTTAAAAGAAAACAGCTGTTCGTTGGCAAAGATGCTCAGAGCCATATTTCGGACCGTTTTAAAACCGAGGATCATGATCGCTTCTGTCAGTTTCGACACTTTCTTCGGCAACCCGTAGTAAGACGAGTTGGCCAGTTTCAACAATTTACTGACAAAACCGCTGTCTTTGGAAACGATATCGTTGAGTTCCTTTGCCGAAGCGGAGGTGCTGCTAGCGGTATCGACGATCTTCTTAAGGATGAAGTCCGGAGAAGGAAGCGAATCTATTTGCTGAACGCTTTTTTTTAGATCCATCGCCGTTACTCCGCTTTCGGCAAGGAAAAAGAGAAAGAAGAGCCTTTCCCTTCTTCGCTTTTGACCATGATCAAGGCATGGTGTTTATCGAGAATTTCCTTTGAGACGGCCAATCCCAACCCGGTTCCTTCAACCGTGTAGGTCAAGCTGGTATCCACGCGATAGAATTTTTCGAAAACTTTGTCCATGCATTCCTGCGGAATGCCGATCCCGTTATCTATAACGGACAACGTCACTTTCCCCTCTTCCTCAGACTCCTCGATGGATACTTTCGCCCATCTTTCGGGTTTCTCCGCATCTCGGTATTTGATCGCGTTCGTTACAAAATTGAAGATCACTTGATTGATCCGCTTTCGATCTCCGCTTACAACGGCTTTGGCGAGATCCGTTTCTATCGAGAAGGACACTTCATACATTTCCAGCATTTTCTGGATGTTTTGCTCCACTTCCCGAACCTGCTCGATCAAATCGAAGTTCTCCAGCTCCAGATGCATCGTATGATTCTCCAATTTCGAAAAGTCCAGCAGGCGATTCAAGAGTTCCTCCAAATGGTCGCTCTGCTCCAAGATGGTCATCATAAACTGCTGTCCGGTCTCCTCATCGAGCGAAGAAAACGAGTCGCGTATCGTCTCCGCGTAAGCTTTTATCGCTGCGAGCGGCGTTCGGAACTCGTGAGAGATGTTCGATACGAACTCCGTTCGTATTTGGTCCAGTTTTTTAATGCGTTCGAGCTCTTTCGTGTTGGATATATCCTCCATGCTGACCAACACCTGGTCCGGACTCCCCAAAAGCACGGTGCCAAAAGAATAAAAGTGCCCCTCTATCTCTTTCTCAAGAGAGTTCCGATTCCGATCCTCGTAGCTTTGCGTCACGAGATTTTTGATTATCCCGACAACTTTTTCATTCGGATCGGACCGGATATAGGATTGATTGGTGAAAACCAGCCTTTGGCTCTCGTCCCACACGCTGATGGCCTCGTCCATACTGTCCAGCATCGTCTGGAAGTATTTCTTCAATCCTTCCTGGACGGTCGCGCTGTCAAGCACTTCTTGGTACAAACGCAGGTTCTCAAGAACCAATCCGGAAAAGAACATGATAAATCCTAACACGCTCTCGTTTTCTCGCAGAAACTCCTCAGGATCATTGAGGAGGTATCCCATCAGGACCGAAACGACCCGACCGGCTTTCAAGGTCGGCAATATAAGCAGATGCCCTTCATCCAACGGGTAAAAGCTGAACGATCGGCGCTCTTTTGCGAGTTCTACGAACGGCAGCAGCTCTTCGAACGAAAGAGGGAACCCAGAGTCGCTCCAGATAGTGCTCCAATCAGTTTGAGCGTTTTGTTCCAGAACGCAAAACGAATGGATGTCGAAAAATCGTCTCAGGACTTTGACGATCGCGTGGTAAACATCCAAGGTCTTCCTCGCCGTATTCAATTCTCTCGAAAAAGAAGAAACGATTGTCAAAAAACGATCTATGGCTGTTTCGGATTGCACGCTCATCCCTCGTTGTCCATTCGGCCCGCTTCCCGATTAGTTACTTAATTATAGCATAAAACGCGGGTTCCGTACGGAAATCGGCTATATGAAGTCGATAGAGAAACGAACGTGATAACTCTTTTCGAGAGGGATGCGGTCGGCTCTAAAGTCAACGGAAATCCAGTTCATCGTGAACCGGATCGGTTCGAAGTCTACCTTTCGAACAAATAACTCCGAAATTTCGTCTAATCTTTGGGTAGCAAAGAGGACCCAAAGGACATCCGGCCGGATGGTAAATGGACTGTTGTACATGGAGCCACGACTACCGCTGATTTTTGGCGATCTATGTCCAAAAGGAGGTGATCGATTGTTTGACAATAATCGAGGGGAGGGTTCATTTCCCTAAATAGCGTTACGGCGGGCTGATTTATAGCCCGCTTTTTCTATGTTCATGAATCAAAATTCCGCGAAATCGCCCGAAAATCAAAGGAATCGCAATTTTTTATCTCTTATTCTCTCGTATTGCGAATCATTCGCGAATTTCTCGGATTGCATCCCTACTTAGCCATGGTGTACACTACTACTAAGTGGTATAGACCAGCATGTTATCTCGGAGGAGATACCCATCGAAAACAACTATCTTTTACCGAAACATAAACAGATATCCGCGATGCTGTTAGAGAGGATTCGAGAATGCGAATACGCGGTAGGGAGCCGATTGCCATCGGAGCGTGAATTGAGCGGGCGGTACGGCGTCAGTCGAATGACCGCGAGGCAAGCGCTGATGGACCTAATAGACCGCGGATACGCAATCGCGGAAAAAGGAAAGGGGACCTTCGTCCAAGATCCCCGAATCAACAACGACCTCAACAACCTGCAGGGATTTTCGTATATGGTCAAATCCAGCCGGGGGCTGGAAGCTACTTCCCGGGTCCTCGAAGCGAAGGAAACGGAAGCCGACAGCGTGATCGCGGCGCGGTTGAAGATTACGATCGGCACGCGAATCCATAGCATTCGACGCGTTCGCATCGTTGATGGATTTCCGGTCGCGGTCGAGCAATCCTACACCCCGGCAATGCTTCTTCCGGACCTTCTTCAGTATGATTTCGCCGTACGGTCTCTTTTCGGAACCATTCGTGAGGTATACCACATCCGTTTGACTCATTCCTGGCAGGAGATCGGGATCGTCTATTCGGATTCGCACACCGCAATGCTCTTGGAAGTCCCAAAAAATGAAGCGCTCTTTTTGTTTAAAAGCATCACTTTCACCGATGGAGATATCCCTGTCGAGTATTGCGAAGGATACGTTCGTTCCGATAAATGCCATTTCACGACGATCGCTCAAAACGTGGAGTTCTAACCGGCGCAGTTAGAGGTGTCCGGTATTTTAATTTTGCTAACGCGGTATATATTTTTTTCGTCGATATACTGCTCTATACCATAGACCACTTACGAACGAATCTCGATTCTATCGATAACAGATTTGGTGGATCTTGTAGGGAAGAGTTCGAGTATCGCTCATCTTAGAAGAAAGGGGAGGAATGTGATGCGACGCGTCTTAGGAATCGGCGACAACGTAGTCGACAAGTATGTGCATCTTGGAATGATGTTTCCTGGAGGGAACGCCCTCAATTTCGCCGCTTTTGCTAAACTATCCGGTGTGGAAGCCGCTTATTTGGGGGTATTCGGTAACGATGCCTCCGCGACGCACATTCGCCAGGTTCTGGAAGAACTGAATGTTGACACAAGCCGTTGCCGAATCCAACCCGGTGAAAATGGATACGCGCGTGTCTCGCTGGTGGACGGGGATCGCGTTTTCCTTCCGGGGAACAAAGGCGGCGTGAGTTCGCGATTTCCCATTAGGCTCGATGCCACAGACCTCGCCTACATTAAAGGGTTTGACCTTTTGCACAGTAGCTGTTACAGCTTTCTCGAGTCAGAAATCCCGATTTTGCGCCAAACGGGAATCCCTTTCTCCTTTGACTTTTCAGATGAAATCGATGACGCCTACTTGCAGCGCATTTGCCCCTCGGTAGATTTCGCTTTTCTATCCTGCGGCCATTTAACCGAGGATCAAACACGAGAAAAACTGGCCGATTGCCTCTCGTACGGGTGTGGATACGCGCTCGGGAGCCGAGGGGCCGAAGGCGCATGGCTGTACGACGGCCACGCCTATTTTCATCAACCCGCCAAAACCGTCCGCGCGGTGGATACTCTGGGCGCGGGCGATTCATTCATCACCGCTTTCCTTCTGCATCTCCTGCCTCATATGAAGCTCAATGGAGCCCTTCAGCCGATTCAAGCCTCCGTGTTGACAGAAGGTTTGGAGAAAGGCTCCGAAGCAGCCGTGAAGACGTGCTTGGTGCAAGGCGCTTTCGGACACGGGATAGCCTACGAAGAGATCGAAGAGCGATAAACACCCCTGCCTTCTGGCAGGAACCATAAAGGAGGAAAAACATGAAAAGAAAACTCACCTGGGTACTTCTGCTAAGCCTTCTGCTTTGCGCCGTCGCGTTTTCCGCTTCCGTCGAGCTGAAATTCTTGCACCGGTGGACACAAGAACCCGACAGTCTTTTCTTTGACGAAGTCGCAAGGGATTTCGAACAGCTCTATCCGAACATCAAGGTGAACGTTCAATCCATCGCCAACGATCCGTTTAAGGAAAAGATCAAAGTGCTGCTGGGCACCTCCGACGCACCGGATGTTTTCTTCACATGGCCCGGCGAATTTACGAACCGCTTCATCAGAGCCGACCGAGTCCTCGATCTCACCCCTTACCTATTGCGAGACGGATCTTTATGGAACTATGTCGGTTCTCAAGTGGAGCCGTTCGTTTATCAGGGAAAAATCTACGGGTTACCTTACCGGTTGGACGCGAAGGTTTTCGTGTACAACAAAGAGCTCTTCCAGAAAGCGGGCATCACGAAAGCGCCCGTCACCTTCGCCGAACTGATCGATGCTTGCAAAAAACTGAAAGCCGCAAAAATCAACCAGATCGCCTTCGGAAATGAGGGAACATGGGCCGTCTCCCACTACATCGGCGCCATCAACCAAAAATCCGTTCCCGAAGACGTCTGGCTGAAAGATTTGGATCCCGCTCAGGGTGTTTGGACCCATCCGGGGTATGTGGAATCGCTCAAGATCTACTCTCAGCTCGTCCCCTACTTCAACCCCTTTGCGAACGGCATCAAGCACGATCAAGCCCGGATCGAGTTTATGGCGGGCAAGTTCGCGATAATGTATCTGGAAATCGTGGAAATCCCGGAAATCCTTCGGGAAGCCCCGACCGGTTTCGGAGAAAAGATCGGCGTTTTCGTCTTCCCCGATACGAAAGGGCCCGGAGACCCCGACTACCTGGTGGGTTATCCAGAAGGGTTCGTTGTTTCCGCCGATACGAAATACCCGGAAGAGGCGGTCGCCTTCCTCAAGTACCTCACCGGCCGGGAAGCCGGGCGCAAAGAGATCGAGCAGCTCGGATTCTTCAACGGGTACCGCAACGTTGTCGGCCCCGATGAAGTGCTGCCGATTATCTACGAAACGACTTCGCTCATTCTCAATTCAAAACGCATGGTCAATTGGCTGGATTCCGACCTGCATGCCAAGATTTGGGACGTCTATTCGGTTCAGTTGCAAATGCTAACCGATCTGGTT
Source organism: Thermotogaceae bacterium (assembly GCA_012744415.1). Lineage (GTDB taxonomy): Bacteria > Thermotogota > Thermotogae > MWEM01 > MWEM01 > MWEM01. The sequence goes on along the minus strand of JAAYCF010000385.1, from coordinate 1,070 downwards.
GCCACTCCGGAGAATGTCATGAAAGAGATCCAGAATATCGCCACCGAAGTGCGAAAGGAATTTTAAGCCGGTTACCCGCCTAAATCGCAAGGTGAAAGCGCGTTTCCTTCCGTTTTCACCTTGCTTCTCCCGACCGGAAAGGAGAGAACCGTGAGAAAAAGCGCTTTTAACTATCTATACGTGATTCCGGCATTGGGGATGGTTCTTCTCTTCGTTTATTTCCCCATCGTTTCCAACGTTTACAACAGCCTTTTTCGAATGAGCAGTTACAGCGTGACGAAGACATTCATCGGGTTTGAAAACTATATCCGTATCTTCAAGGACCCGCTGTTTTATACTTCGATCAAGAACAACGCGCTCTACGCCTTGTTTTCAGTTCTTTGCCAGGTCGGCTTCGGCACGCTTTTGGCGATTTTTTTAGAAGGTCGTTACGTCGGATCCCGGCTTCGGAATTTTTACCGGAATGTCCTGTTTATCCCTTCAGTCATCTCAATCTCCGCAGTCGCCTTATTGTGGTATTTCGTCTGCAATCCCACGATCGGGCTGATCAACGGCCTGCTGGACAAAGCCGGACTCCAGCACCTCATCACGGCTTGGTTGGCCAACCCGAAGACCGCCATCTTCGCAGTCATCGCTATGAGCCAATGGCAATACACCGGGTATATTATGGTGCTGATGCTTGTCGCGGTTCAAAAAATCCCTCCCGAACTCTACGAAGCGGCTGTGATCGATGGCGCCAACGGCTTCCGAAAGACGATCCACATTACGCTGCCTTCTATCAAGAATATGTTGATCGTTTCGACGATCATTACCATCATCGGCTCCTTCAAATTATTCGCCGAGATCTATGTGACGACAGGGGGCGGCCCCTACAACGCAACGCAAGTTTTGGGAACCTATATGTACCGCGCCGCGTTTCTATTCGACGAAATGGGGTTTGGTTCAGCGATAGCCGTTGTTATTTTCGTTCTTACTTTTACGGTTTCCGTTCTTCAAATGAAATATTTCTCCGGAGAAGATTAACCGATGCGGAGGTTGTTGTCATGAGGAAACGCCCACGATTGTTTTAT
>JAAYCF010000049.1 GCA_012744415.1 Thermotogaceae bacterium | reverse complement strand
TTTTTATATGAACTCCTGAGTATGACCACTTCTACGAAAAAAGGAGAATTGGAGCCGCTTTTCCTCCGCTGCCACCCGGATACGGTGTTCTATCGTATCCCGTCGTTATCTATCTCACATGAAGAAGCCGCTGGCGCAGAAAATGGCCCCCACTCTTGGCGGTATTATTTGCGAGATTTGCTTTGGGAGTTTTTTCAGGAGCATTTCGTGAACAGAACCTACTACGAAGGCCTGTTCAACTTGTTCGAGTTCTTCGTTAGTCTTTTGTGGACTTCTCGCGAAAGCGGCCGGATATCAGACGGACCGCTTGAAACGTCTCTGGGAATCTTCGCCGAGGAAGTGAACACAGATTCTCGACAGATGGCCATGGTTGCCGACTTCGTTTCCCGCATGCGAGAGTCAGAAAAGTCTCCCGTAGGGGAGACAGGCCGCTTCTGGATGGAATGGCGGCAAACCCTAATCGATCCGATGGAACGACTCTTGCAAAAGATCGGATTCTGATTCGACGAAAACCGTTTCTAAACAGGAGCGGCTTGCGGAGGAAATACCAATCACCCTCCTTCAGGAGTGTCTTCCTTTTCAAGAAAGAGAGCGATCTCTTCATCTTTATATCCCATTGAACGGAGCAAATCGACGGCTTCTTCACCGGACAGGATACCCTGACGATTCATTTGAACGACCTTTTGGACGTTCTCATCGGGTTGGACGAAGCGTTTGGCGTATTCTTTACGGTCGAAGTCGTCTTCAATCCCGACCGTCCGCGTCTCTTTGGCCGCACGGTTGGGGTCGCTCTCGGTCACCCGCAAACGCGCGTCACCCGAAACGGTCTGCAAAGTAATCTTGCCGTCCTCTCCATTTCCCAGGAGATACTCATTCTTCGCATTGTATCCGGGCCTTACATTCTGAAAATTTATTTCGCCGGAGATTGTCGAAAAGAAAAGGTGAGAATGGATATCAGCGGTTTCCAGAACGATATTACCGCTGACGCTTCGAAAACTCCAATCGATTCGCCTCTTCTCGCTGGAAGAAAATCGGATATCCCCGCTGATCGTATTGATTTTGGCCATAGCAGGAGCCTTATTGATGGTGATGTCGCCGGAAATATTGTCCACGTTCAATTCTTTTAAATCTCCAACTGCTTCGGAAACCTGTATGTCCCCGGATTTGCTCTTCAAATGAACCTTCTGGCAAGAATGGTCTCTCAAACCGATTTCGCCGCTAAAGGTATCCAGGACAAAACTGTCGCCGATGATCCCCCTTAGGTCAATATCGCCACTTTTCGTTGTGATCTTCCCCTCTTTCACATGCAAATTGGCGCCCCTGATATTGCCGCTCATGGTACTGATACGGCAGGAACGTCCCAGATTCAGGTTATCGAAAGAGACATCCCCGGACACGAGGTTTACGGAAACAAGCGGAAATCCTTCAGGAACGGAGATCTTCGCCGATTCCAAAGAGCCCTTCCACGTTCCGTCCCTCGTTTTTCCGATCGTGATGCCGAAAAAATTCACGTAGATATTCCGTTCGTTAAACCGTATGATCAAGCGTTTACCCTCTCGTATGATTTCGGGTTGGCCGATCGCGTCCCGCCAGTTCGCTTCCCAACTGATTTGATTTCCATTCGCGTTCACCAGCGTGATATCAGCTTCCACCGCGTTGATGACAATCTCATCAATACCGTCTAGCGAGTGATTGGCATAGTCGGTGTAAAAATTTTGCGCCATGGTCGTTCCTCCTTTTGGTTATTCATAAACCGATCTACAATATTTTCTTGAGAAGCCATATGATGCCGGCGACCACGAGGATGAGGATGAGAATCGGGCCTAAGAGGGTGAAGATGCCGGCCAGTATGAAACCCACCAAAACAATCACTCCGATAGCGATCAGGATGCCCAGAATGGCGGGGAGAAATTTCAGAGCCAAAAACACGAGAAAGATCGCGCCCAGCACAGAGAGAATGCTCATTAAGAAATAACCTCCTCTTTCTCCTTCAATTGGCGAAGCATCTCCATCGCCTGTTTCGAAGTGATCTCTTTCTTTTCCAGCATCTCGAGTATCTTTTGCGACTCGGTCTTTTCGGGATTCTCCTGAACTTCAAATCCCATCCTGCGAATGATTTCTTCCAATCTGTTTCGCGCGGTCGGGTAAGAGATGTCGAACTCCTTTTGTATCTCCGAAAGGTTGCCTTTATTCTTGATAAAGACTTTTAGGAACAAAAGCTGATCTTCGGACAGTTGAAGGAATTCGTCCATCTCAAATTTGCCGCGAATAACAGTCCCACATTTGCTGCACGTGTATTCGGAAACGTACAACGCGCCATTGCAGGCCGGGCAAGTCGTGAATGTTTTCCGCATTTTCCTTCCTCCTCTTTTAAGTTTTATGTATTCTACCATAAAAATATTGATTAGTCAATATATAATATAAACTTTATCAAGTTCTATTTCAACTTTATTTATATTTTCGCTCCCTCCCCCTCCGATTAGAAAAATGCTATAATCAGAACGCCGCGGCATGGCGACATGAAGCGGGTTTTCAAGAGGTTTTCAGATGAGGCTTCTCGTGGAAAAAGTATTCCAGTCACCCATAACCGTCCCCCGAGAAGAGAAGGAAGAAGGAGGAGTCACTATCGTCAGCGCTGTCTTTTGGTTATTAGTCGTTACCGCGATATGGGGTACGACCTTCCCGCTGCAAAAAATGGTACTTGAAGGCGTTTCGCCGTTTGTTTACAATGCGATTCGATTTTGGATCGCCACGATCTTCGCCTTCATGATAGAGCCGAAACAAAACTTCAAATACGGTATTCTGATCGGGTTGCTGTTAGCCGGAGGCTACATTTCCCAAACCTGGGGGCTTACCTTGACGACGGCTTCTAAGAGTGGCTTTATTACTTCCCTTTACATCATTTTCGTTCCGATTGTCTCCTACTTGTGGGAGAAAGAGCGTTTGACGCGTTTTCAAAAGATCGGGTTCCCGCTAGCCTTCGTCGGTTCCTATTTTCTATCAGGCGGAATCTCCGGTTTTAACTTTGGCGATTTTTTGACGCTGTTGTGTGCCCTCAGCTTCTCGTTTCACGTCGTGAGCCTGACTGTTTTCACCCGGAAAATACCCGAAAAAAACTTGATGGGGTGGCAGTTTGGCGCCGTCGCCATCACGAATACCCTCCTCGGATGGAACCAATCGTGGAGCGTGCCGTTACCCGCTTGGGGGGTGGCGCTATATACCGCGTGTTTTGCGACGGTTATCGGTATCTTTTTACAGATGAAGTACCAAAAAAAGATAGGCAGCAACACCGCAGCTTTAATATTTGTCGGGGAACCGATCTTTTCAACCTTTTTCGCCATGTTATTTCTGAATGAACGCCTAACGGGCGTTCAATGGTTCGGGGCTTTTTTGCTTCTGGTCGCTTTGGCGTTCGCGTCGCTCAAAGTGAAAAAACCGAACCTTGGGGTGAGCGGGTAACCGCTCGGTTTGCCTTTTCGTGATGGGCAGCGCTTGCGTATACATAGGCGTCTTCCGTCGAATAATTCTTTTTTTTCCGGAATCAGGCAACTTGCAAAAGCCGGTTTTATCTGGTAGAATATGCCAACGGAAGCCAGCGTAGCTCAGTCGGTAGAGCGGCTCACTCGTAATGAGCAGGTCACGGGTTCGATTCCTGTCGCTGGCTCCATATTTTTTGGAGGGTTTATCCGATCGATAGCGATCTTATTTCCGATATCTCCCGCGTTGTCGCTTCCTTCTTTTCTCGTTTTCCTGTTGAAAGCCGTTTCATTATAGCTGTTTCCGGCGGCGTCGATTCGATGGTATTGCTACATGTCATGCTCGAAGTACTTGCTGAACGGCGGGGTAATTTTTGCGTCGCGCATTTGAACCACGGGATCAGAGCAGCCTCCAGATCTGAATACGCCGGTGTGCGACAACTTTGTAAAGGAGAAGGGGTCCGTTTTTTCGGTAGTGAGGTCGACATCCCGATCCTCCATAAAACAGTGTATCGCGGAAAAAGCCTGGAAGACGCCGCCAGAATCGAACGGCGCCGTTTCCTGAAACGGGCGGCGGAAGCATGGGGGGCAAATTTTATCGTAACGGCCCACCAGCGAGACGACCTTTTGGAAACTTTTATGATGCGTCTGATGCGCGGAAGTGGATTATCTGGGTACGACTGCCTGAAAGCCATCGAACCCCCGTTCCTCAGGCCATTGCTGCCTTTTTGGAAAGCCGATCTCATTCGATATGCCGGGAACTGTCGAATCGCCTATTATGAAGACCACACCAACCAAGACAATCAATACCTCCGAAATCGTATCCGAAATGAGCTTATTCCTTTTTTGTCCTCGCGTTTCGGAAAAAACCTTCCGCATGTACTGGTCAGGGATCAAGAGCAACTGTCTTCGGCATCTCAGATGATGGAAGAACTATTGGAACCTTTCGTCCGCGGCGCCGTTTTTTCAGAGAAAGCAGTGTGTTTTTCGTGGAATGCGCTTAAAGAACGGTCGGACGCATTTTTATCCGAGCTGTTTGTCCGATCGTGCAAACGGTGGCGGGGGCATACCTATGGTATCGAGTCGGTAAAAATGACTCAGGCGATCGGGAGATTAAGGCTGGCCGGTAGTTTTGCTTTGCCTTTTCGACATGACTTATGGTTCTTCCGTGAATATGATCGATGCGGTTTTACGTCTGAGAAACCGGAAAGAATCGATTACGAGGATAGGTTTCGTCGACCCCCCGCGGAGGGTTCATGGGAAAACCCCGACTATCCGTTACATTTCCGAACGCACGGTGGAAGGAGGATAACGCTCACTGCAGAGCGGGGATTAAAACCAGAAGCGATAGACTACTTGGAAGGCGAGCGTTGGACGGCATTATTGGACGAAGACAAGATGCGATTTCCTCTGATCCTTCGCGCTCCCAGGCCTGGGGATCGCTTCCGGCCATTGGGGATGAGGGAGGATAAAAAAATAACCCGTTTTTGTACGGACCAAAAAATATCTATAAAAGACCGGAGCGAATTGCTGCTGCTAATCAATCAGAAAAGTGATATAATTTGGTGTATCGGGATCCGGATAGCGGATACCGTAAAGATTACGCGTGACACGCGCCGCGTTCTTCGCGTTAAGTGTCAGTTTGAACCCGAAAAGGGAATTGAAGGGAGGGAGCGGAGTATTCCGCAGTTTTTTGATTAAACAGAAAAAAGATATAACAGGATTGGAAGAAACCCCACAAGACGCCATTTATTCTTTCGCTTCGGATTCGGACGACCAAGATTCCAATCAAGATCCCAAAAGAAACCCGCGTTTTATGCCTAATAAAAAGCCGCCAAGGCCGACCAATCAGCTATTCTTTTTGCTCTTGATGGTGTTTTTGGTCGTTTTGATCTTCTTAGCTTACAAAAGCCCAAGTTTTTCCAGTGTTCAGGCGGTCGATTTTTCGACGTTCTGGACGATGGTCAAAGACGGCAAGGTTCGCGAAGTGGTGATTGAAGATACCGGAAATGTTCAATTCAAAACATCCACAGGTTTCCAGGAAACATTATATGAAACTTACGTGCCTTGGGTGATGAACAACCCGGATATTCTCGGAGAATTGATTGAGCAAGGAGTGAAGATCAAAAGCCAGAAAAGCTCTGGCGATTTTATCTGGGCTTTACTGTTGAACATACTCCCGTTGTTGATTTTCGTGTTCATTTTTTTCGGGATGATGCGGTCGATGTCCGGCAAAAACAATCAAGCTTTCACCTTCACAAAAAGCCCGGCGCGGATGGTCTCCTCAGGCAAAAAACGGATCACTTTCAAAGATGTCGCAGGCGTAGACGAAGCGGTAGAAGATTTACAGGAGCTCGTGATATTTTTAAAAAACCCGCAAAAATTTGAGAAGATGAAAGCGCGAATGCCGAAAGGGGTCTTGCTCGTGGGTCCTCCGGGAACCGGGAAGACGTTAATGGCAAGAGCGGTCGCCGGAGAAGCGAATGTCCCGTTTTTCCATATGAGCGGTTCGGATTTTGTGGAGCTATTTGTCGGAGTTGGAGCGGCGCGTGTCAGAGACCTCTTTAATCAAGCGAAAAGCGCGGCCCCGTCCGTTATCTTTATCGATGAAATCGACGCGGTCGGTCGGCACCGTGGCGCCGGTCTGGGAGGCGGTCACGATGAACGGGAACAGACCTTAAACCAGATTTTGGTGGAGATGGATGGGTTCGAAGTCAATGAAGGGGTCATCGTGATGGCGGCCACAAACCGGCCGGATATACTGGATCCCGCTTTGTTGAGACCGGGACGTTTTGATCGAAAAGTCGTGGTTGATCCGCCAGATGTGAAAGGCAGAGAGTCGATCTTAAATATCTATCTTAAAAAGCGCCCATTGGATCCTGAAATCGAGGTATCTGTTTTAGCCCGACGCACCCCTGGTTTTGTAGGCGCCGATCTCGAAAACCTATGCAATGAAGCCGCTTTGCTGGCGATTCGAGGGAGCAAGGAATTGATCGGCATGCCCGAGCTGGAAGAAGCGATCGACCGCGTTATTGCCGGTCCTGAGCGTAAAAGCCGTATCATCAGCCAAAAGGAAAAACGGATCATCGCTTACCACGAATTAGGTCACGCTCTCGTTTCAAGCGCTTTAAAAAATGCCGATCCGGTCCATCGGGTATCGATCATTCCGAGAGGGCACTCGTCTCTCGGACATACGCTGCAGCTTCCGTTGGAAGACAAATACCTGATGAGCAGATCAGAATTATTCGACAAAATCAGCGCGATGCTGGGCGGGCGCGCGGCCGAAGAGATCGTGTTCGAGGAAATCACCAGCGGCGCCTCGAATGATATAGAGCGGGCCACCGAACTGGCGCGGACAATGGTCTGCCAACTCGGGATGAGTTCCGCCCTCGGTCCGATCTCGTGGGGAAAAGAGGAGCAGGAAGTCTTCCTCGGCCGGGATATCTCCCGGATGAAGAATTTTAGTGATGAAACCGCCAAAGTAATCGACGAAGAAGTGAAAAAAATCATTGAGAAGTGCTATAATCGTGCGAAAGAGATGATCCGTAAGTATAAAGGGCTGTTAGATCGCCTCGCGGAGATTTTACTCGAAAAGGAAGTCATCGACGGCGAATTTTTGCGAGAAATGCTGAACTCGGAGATGGCAAAAGAGAATCATAAACAGAGCGAAATGCCGATAGAGCCTAAGTTGATCAAGGAACTGGGATAGTCGGTCCGTAAAAACGGGATGAAAAAGAGAAACCTATGGCTGGTTCTTTTAGCGTTAGTGGTGACGGTCGGATACGGTATCGCGTTGTCTGCGGGAGGGGGTTTTTTTTATCTTGAGGAATTCCCCTATCCCGTAATAAACGTCGCTATCACGCATCGCTATTTTTCGATCGAGCAAAGCACAGCTTATATTGACGGTTTCGGATTTGCGAATTTTGTGGACCTTTATGGTAAGATTGACTGGGTGATCACACCCATCGTGGGTTTGGGAACTTGTTGGGGATTTTCTTATGATGACCTTCTCTTTTTTGAAAGAGGTGGGATATATGTTGGCGGGGGTGTTCTCTTGAACCACGGTCATTACTCTCTTCAATTAGTCCTCAAACACTATATCCCGTTTTTTCAGGAGATCGTCTTTTCTCCTTCGATACAACTCATAGGAAGATTTAAAATAGGAGAGTGGTGGGAGTGAAAAAGTTTTTTTTGTTGTTTGTCATGACTTCTTGTGTGATTTTTTTGTTTACGGGGTGTATTAAGCCGGCTTCAAGCATTACGGTAACGATCGACAGTCCTGCCTCGATCACAGTCGGTTCCACGGCGAACTTCTCCGTCAAACTTTCCTCATCGAAGATGGGGGGCATCGGCAACCTCTTCGCGAAAGACCCGGTTATCTCAAAAGTGACATGGAAATTTACGCATACGACCGATACGAGCAAGAACTTCCAGTTCACTTCCGCATCCGCGACGACCACCTATGTCTTCGCATCGCCCAATACCTTCAATACGGGAACCTTCGTATTATCCGTTACCGCGGAAGACAAAGACGGAAATGCTTACTCATCGAAAGCGACCAACAACAAGTCCGTGGAAATCAAACACAGTATACCTGCCTATACCCTCCAACCGCGGAATATCGGGGATCAAGACATCTCTCTATCCGATTTGAAGAAAAACCAAACGGTTAAATTCGTCATGACGAGTTTAAGCAGTCAAGGTATCTCGGCAAGCCAGATACAAAACTATCAAGTGCGATGGGCGCTGGCGGCATGGAACGCGTCGACGTCAACTTACGACGAAATATCGAGCCTCGTTCAGGATTACCGCACCTTCGCCACGTCAAACACCTACCAGGTGTCTATTCCGGGAAAAGGGAAGTATGCTTTGAACATCTACATCAAAGATATCTTCGGCAACGTGACGGCCTTCTTAAAAGCGAAGACCTTCGAAGTTTTATTTGCCATCCCCGAAGCCCCGCAGTTGCTGGAACACCGTTGGACCGAAGACGGAAAAAAATACCGGATGGTCTTTTCAAGCTCTGCCGACGCCTATTATTATGAAATTTACCGGCAAGCGGTTACCGTGTCCGGAGAAAGAATTCAAACCTCTTCGATCGAGGAGTTTATCGGGAGAGCCTTCGTGACCGGATCTGAAAACGTCGTCTTCGAAGACCCGCGCCCCGTGAAAGGATGGGTCGTCTATTCCGTATACGCCATCGATGGCGGCGGAGCCTCCGTCGGAACCGAATTCTCCATCAATGTAGCGAATCGGGCGCCGGAAAAAGTGAAACTGATCGCACCAATCGGGTTCATTACTTCCGTTCCTGACCCGATCTCCGGCGTGTGGGCGTATTGGACGGAAGGGGAAGACGTCGATCCGGGAGATACCGTCACCTATCAAGTCTATGTGAAAGAAAGCTCGAATTTTGTGCTCGTCAACACTGTCACCACAAAAAGCGCTTCCTTAAACTACCAGTTCACCAACGGCGTGATCTATTCGATACGCGTCGATTCTACTGATGGGGTCAATACCACCACCGGGGACGTCAACTCCTTCTGGATCAAAGACGGTATCGTGCAACCGCCGGTTATAGAGGAAGTCAATATCAACTACCTTCCCGATCACTATTATCGGCCGATACGCATTACCTTCACCCATGAGAATCCCTACGGAGCGCTGGCCGGAATCCTTACCAGATATGTCATCCAGTTCTCGAAGTATTCCTCTTTCCCGCCGATCTATACCTTTGAGAGAGAGGTTTGGGCGCCCGGAACCTATAATTTCGAGCTGCCTGTCAGTTATGCGCCAGCGGGGGAGCCTTTATACGCCCGCGTTAAAGCGGTTGTTTCATCCAATCGTGTCATCTTCCAGAGCAACTGGTCAAACGTCTTTTTAGTCAAAAAATAATCGGAGAGGTGAGGATTATCAATCGCGATAGCTACCAAAAACACGTCAAGGAAGCGGCGGAGTACATCGGAAAATACCTTTCAGATAGGCCAAAATTAAGCATCGTCCTTGGTTCGGGACTCGGAGGCGTTTCGTCTTCTCTCTCCGACCCATTGACCATTCAATACAAAGATATCCCGCATTTCCCTGTTTCGACGGCGCCGGGGCATAAAGGGGAGCTGGTCTTTGGAAAGATCGGCGCTGTACAAACGCTTCTGATGAGTGGAAGGCTTCATCCCTACGAAGGCTTTTCGATGCAAGAGATCGTCTTCCCGATTCGCGTCATGCAACTGCTCGGCGTGCAAATGCTGTTCGTTACGAATGCTTCCGGTGGTCTGAATCCCGATTTTGAACCCGGAACGCCGATGTTGATAACCGATCACATCAACTTTATGGGGAACAACCCGCTGGTCGGGCCAAACTTCGATGCCTGGGGTCCCCGTTTTCCGGATATGTCTGAGGTTTATGATCTTGAACTCCGAAAAATGGCCGTCGATGCTGCCAGAGAACTCGGAATCAAATTGCAGGAAGGTGTCTACGTCGGTGTGACCGGCCCGAATTTCGAAACGCCCGCTGAGTTGCGGATGCTTCGTCGCATGGGTGCGGATGCGGTCGGAATGTCGACCGTTCCGGAAGTGATTTGCGCGGTTCACGCCGGATTGCGCGTTCTGGGAATCTCTGCGATAACAGACCGCGCCGTCGCGGAAGGATTGGAGCCGCTCACGGCCGAACAGGTTCTGGAAATCGCCGAGAAGACCGGTCACAAAATCGCGTCGATCTTTTTAAAAATAACAGAAAAGGTATAGTTCGGCCTTGATATGGTTGATAATGCGATTTTAGGCCTTGTACAAGGCTTAACAGAATTTTTACCGGTGTCCAGTTCTGGGCACCTTTTTTTGGTAAGCCGATGGATAGGTTTTGATCTCGGCCTGGCGTTGGCGGTTGGGCTGCACTTCGCGACCCTGCTGGCCGTTATCCTCTATTTACGCAAGGAGTGTTGGGAGATCCTAACGGGAATGGTTCGTTTGGATAAAACTTACTGGGGGTTGTTTTTCCGACTCCTACTCGCCAGCTTCCCCGCCGCTCTCGTCGGTTTTCTAGTCAAAGATACGGTCGAAACGACCTTTGCCAGCCAAACGGCTATCGGTATCAGTCTTTTGATCACCGGCGGGTTTTTATTCCTGTCCGATTTTTTGAAACCGAAAGGGAATCTTTCTCTGTCGCTGACTCAGATTACGTGGCAACAAGCGATCGTGATCGGATTGTTCCAATCTGTCTCCGTTCTGCCGGGGATCTCTCGGAGCGGACTGACTCTGGTCGGTTGTTTGCTCGTCGGGCTCCCGAGAGAATTGGCCTTTCGTTTTGCTTTTCTCTTGTCAATACCTGTCATCTTAGGTTCGGGACTTTTGGAAATGGGTTCATTTTCCTTTTCCCCGGAGGTATTGGTCGGATGTGTGATCGCTTTCTTCATCGCGTTTTTTGCTCTTTATCTCATTCGAAAGATCGCTTTAATGAGCCGCTTGCGATATTTCGCCTATTACTGCTGGATCCTCGGATCGCTTATCTTGCTTGCTTTAAGATAACATCTGTCTCCTTAAGCGAAAAAAACGCGAAGACTGGTCAGCCTTCGCGTTTTTTTTAACAGGATTCTATCAATGGTTTTGGGGTTTTCGTAGATAATCTGCGGAAACTATCGCTTTACGCTAACGCCAATGGGTTGCTGACGTCTTAAGACAGCAGCGCGGAAACCTTATCCCGCGTTATTCGGTGCATTGAATCCAGAGAAGAAGGATCTAATCTCAAAATCCCCGCCCTTAAGTCCAGGAAACCTGATTTTTCAAAGGTTTCCGCTTCGAGGAGTCGCGGTATTTCTCCTTTTTCAGGGTTTTCTAGAACGCGATCTTTTTTACTCTCGTTTTTTATGATCCGGTCATTTTGCGGCGCATTTCCGGATAGACGTTCTATACCCATATCCTCACCTTCTGAACCTTCAGATTGTCGACTCTTTTTATTATAGCACATGAAGAAACGTTTTCTCATCCTGGGTGCGTGTCAAGTTATGGGGTGTACTAAGAAATATGGCCGGAATCGATCGCACCGTTTTTAGTCTATTCATCAGATTTTACGAGGGATAATTTTTCCTTAAAGCTTATTAGATTTATTATGTATTCGGTGAAAATTCCCTAAAACACTTCCGAACTTCCCCCCCCCTTTTGCGGTACAATTATCTCGGTTGTTAGGGTGGCTCCTTCGGGGGCCGTTCTTTTTCTCTCCTCTTTCTTCACTTTTTAATCCACCCCTTTAGTGTAGCCATACTAAAATATGAATCGGTTCTCATTTTCTAAATAGGTCGAATAACCTCCCGCGTCATCATCGGATGCGTCGGCTGAGGAAGATAATTTTGAAACGAGATAGCGAAAAACGGAGATATTTCTCGAAAACTCGCGCTTCCCGGCGTATTCCAAACCTATTCTCTTATTTATAGTCGTTAACTATTTTTTTGCCGGTTATTCCTGATTGATAAATGCGGAGGGTTGGCATATACTCATCATACGTAAGACGTATGATGAGTATATTGAACGAAAGAGGGACATAATGGAAAAAAGAAAACCGCTTTACGAGATTATCTATTCCAAGATTAAAGAAGAACTTCAACACATGCCGGACGGGTCGCAATTGCCTTCGATTGACCGCCTGTGTGAAGATTTCGGCGCCAGTAAGACCGTGTTGCGCGAAGCGATTACGGCGTTGGAAAAAGACGGTTTGGTTGTACGGAGACAGGGTTTGGGGACATTCGTCGTGAAAGAGAGCGGCGTGGTGCATACCGGTATCGAATACCTGCGAGGCCTTAATCGGATCATATCTTCCTCGGGCAAATCTCCTAAGCTATCGTTTGATCACAATTTTTCCAAACCTGCGGAAAAAGAGATCGCGATGCGATTAGAGCGTCCAATCGGAGAAACCGTTGTCATAGCCGAACGCACTTATGAAGCCGACGGGATCCCGGCGATTTTTGCAAGGACGTACTTTGCCGCCGAACTCATCGATGGGGGCGCGGAAAAGTTGCTTTCAGTTCTCAAAACGCCTCAATCCCAAGCTCTAACGTTGTTTGATTTGCTGGAAGCCTTCTTCCAAAACCCCATCAAATACGCAATCGCTGAAATCGAATCGGAAAACGTGGACAGCGAAATTGCCGAAAGGCTCCACATGAAGCAGGGCGATTCGATCGTTTTGCTGAAGGAAGTGCACCGTAATCATCACAATACCGCGTTGCTGTATTCAGAAGATTATATCAACACCAAAATATTCCGTATCCACGTTTTACGGAAAAAGATCTGAAGGAGGGTTGTATGGAAGACTATCGGGAAGCCACCGGCTTAGAAAATACGGTTCAATATCATATTGAATGCGGGCCAGGGGATATCGCCCCCGTCGTGATCGTGCCCGGGGATCAGGGACGCGTCGAAAAAATCATCCGAAAGATGGACAAACC
>JAAYCF010000384.1 GCA_012744415.1 Thermotogaceae bacterium | reverse complement strand
TAGACGAAACGTTGAAAAAAGATGTCTATGAAGTCCTTGAGCTGATGTTTTCTGACACCATCAAAGGACGTTTGAGCCGATCGGACGGCGCGTACACACGGATTGACAAACGGGGGCGGATACCCCTTAACGCCCAAGAAGAGTTGTGCAAACGCGCCCTGATACGCTCTTCTTCTTACAAAGAAACCGAAAAAGAGATCGTGTTTAGGCCGAAAGTTAAAGAATTTGATATTTAGTGAAAAGAGGCTTCTCAGCATATGAGTTTCTATAAACGCATGTTTTTAGTCGCCATCCCCCTTACGATCCAGCAATTGATCTTCAGCTCCGTGAATCTGCTGGATACTTTGATGATCGGACAGCTTTCGGAAGTTGCGATCGCGGCGGTCGGGTTGTCCAACCAATTCTATTTCGTTTACAATCTGTTATTATTCGGATTGAGCAGCGGCGGCGCGATCTTTATCGCCCAATACTGGGGAGCTAAAGAATCCGGTAGCATCTCTAAAACAACGGCCTTGATGCTAATGGTCGCCTTTTTATTTCTCTTTCCCTTTTTCATACTGGCGGTCTTTTTCCCTTCCCTCACCCTCCGTCTCTTTACGCCGGATCCGCAGGTCATCCAGTTAGCCGTCGGTTATATGCAAATGATCGGGTTTACCCTCTTGCCCGCCGCAATCTCTTATGTGTTCTATTCGGTTCTAAGAAGCACCGAGCATGCCTTCGCGGCGATGGCCTTCAGCGCGATCACGATGTGTTTGAACGCATTCCTGAACTGGGTTTTCATCTTTGGGCTTTTTGGGTTGCCCGCTCTCGGTGTTTTTGGAGCGGGATTGGCAACCCTCATCGCCAGACTGGTGGAGTTTTGTTTGGTGGTCGCGATAGTCTACGGCAAAAAAATGCCCGGAAAACTGGCCTTTATCCATTTCAAAAGCCTGACAAGAGCGTTTTTCAAGCGCTTCATGGTTTATGTACTACCCGCGATGGGAAACGAGTTCTCGTGGTCGATGGGGATTACTCTGTATGCCGTGATCTACAGTCACATCAGTACGGATGTCTTAGCGGCCCACCGAATGATGAACAGCATCGAAAACTTCACCTTCGCCTTTTTATTTTCTATCGCCAATGCGACCGCCATCATCGTCGGGCAAGAGTTGGGAAAGAAGCAGTTCAACGAAGCCATCGCCGTCGCAAAGAAAAGCATCCGGATTAACTTCATTCTCTCTTTGATCACGGGGCTGATGGTCTTCGTCTTTTCCAATTGGATCTTGAGCGTCTATAATGTGAAACCGGAAGTCCGAGGATTGGCCTATCTGATTTTGGGACTATCCCTTCTCTTCCTCCCCGTAAAAAGTCTAAACGCGTTACTGGTCGTCGGTATCTTTCGTGCCGGCGGGGATACCAAGTACACGTTGTTCGTAGAAGGCGGGACTTTGTGGATCATTGGTGTGCCATTAACCGCTTTCGTCGGTTTGATTTTAAGAGCGCCTTTCATTTGGGTATTTTCGATGAGCCTCATCGAAGAGGTGATGAAGGTGCTGATACTTTCTATCCGCTATCGGAAACGCATCTGGGTTCGTAATGTCATCAGTGAAAATATATAGTTTGTACGGAGGCTATCTATGACAGAGAAAGAACGATTTAGCAGAGAAAGAGACCGGTTGAACCAAATGGTGATGAAGTATGCGAATAAAGAAACCAAACGGTTCTTTAGCCTGGATCATCAAATCTATGAAAAAGGCGCGTTGGATGAAAAAACGAAAGAATTCGCGGGCTTGGTCGCTTCTTTGGTCCTTCGATGCGATGATTGCATCTTCTATCATCTGATCAGATGCCAGGAAACCGGCGCTTCTTCCGAAGAGATCATGGAAATTCTGAACATCGGGTTGATGGTCGGGGGATCGATCGTCATACCGCATCTTCGGCGAGCCGTGGCCCGGTGGGACGAATTACAGATCTCTTCTACCCCCTTCGAAATCCAACTGCAGCAGGCGCGAGAGATCGCGGCGTCCGATTCGAGCGTGTCGGAAGCGACGCAAGAGATTTGCCTTTACCTGCGGCAACACAATCCTATTTTCGATTGGGTGGGGTTCTATTGGATCAACCCGAAAAACCCTCGAGAACTGATCCTGGGAGCTTACGCCGGCGAACCAACGGAACACGTCACGATTCCAGTCGGAAAAGGGATTTGCGGGCAGGCCGCCGAAAGAAAGGAAACGTTTGTGATCCAGGACGTTCGACTCGAAGACAACTACCTCTCTTGCAATCCGGCTGTTTTATCCGAGATCGTCATTCCGATCTTTAAGGAAGGCGTGATATTCGGCGAATTGGATATCGACTCGCACACCGAATCGCCTTTTACGATGCGGCATCGCGAGTTTTTGGAGGAAATCGCGAAAATCGTTGAAACACGTCTATAAAGAATTATTTTTATTTTTCTACGTCATTAGTGATACCCCTTTTCGAAAAATGATCTGTTTACTTGAATAAAAAAGCCCGTAAGGGCTTTTTTTGACGTTTTTGGGCTTTTCTTGTGATTCGGAAGCCGTTTTCAGTATAATGGATTTGTTCTTGTTGAAATGGGGGTTCAGGGGTATGCAAAAACTAAAAAACTTTCTCGTTATTTTAGTGTTTTGCGTGTTTTTATTTGTATGCGCTTGGGTCGTAGAGTCTCAGAGTTTAAACCGAAAAGTACGAGAAGGAAGCGGTAGTCCGATACCTGACTGGAATCCCAAGAAAACGGCCAGTATCGGAAGTCCTATCAAAGAAAACTTGTACTAAAAAAGGGCGGTGCGATCCGCCCTTTTTTTTGATCCGATCGCTTGCTTACCGGTATCTTTATCGTTTCAAATTGACGAGTTCCTGGAGAATCTCATCGGAGGTCGTAATCGTCCGCGCATTCGCCTGGAAGGCGCGTTGAACGATGACCATACCCGTAAACTCTTCGGAAAGATCGACGTTCGACATTTCCAGTACACCGGGGCTGAGGGTTCCTCGTCCGCCGACGTCGGCAACTCCAATCATCGCGAAACCGCTGTTCGGCGTCACGGAGAACAGTGTGTTCCCGAGATCCTGAAGACCGGTAGGGTTATTAAAAATCGCGAGCGCGATCTGCCCTAAAGCTTCGCTTTTTCCGTTTGAAAAGGTCCCGACCACTTGACCGCTGACGTTGATCGCGAAATTCTGCAGAACGCCCATCGAGTTCCCATCCTGCTCCGTCACGGCCGCGGAAAAATCGCCGGCGAACTGTACAAGCTCGGAAAAGTCTATCTGAACCGTTACGGCTGTCGCGCCTTCTGCGGTTGGAGGCGCCGCGCCATCATCAATGAATTCACCCGGGTCGAATTTGATCCGTGTGATGCTCACATCGTCGACAATCTGACCGTTTTGGCGGATGGCTTTAAAGGCGCTGACCGTTCCGCCGGAATCAAATTCGACGATCCCTCCGACGATTGAAGTGGCATCGACCGGATTGGGGGTGTAGACGCGTTCTTTATCGTCAACAAACGAAACGACCATACCTGACTCTTCGATCGCCCGCCACGCCCATTTATTCGTGGATATTTTTTGAAACTCGACGTTTAAAGCATAGGGTTTCCCTAAAGAGTCATAGACCTGGACGGTCGTCGTGTATCTGGGCGCAACGTAATCCCCCAAAACATAGTTTTGCGTGTCGTTTTTATCGAAGAACTTGATGTTACCCGTCTTTGGGATCGATACGGAAGCCTTCGTCGCGTTGCTAACCCTGACGTTCACGACATCTAAATCCGCCGGGTTGTTGGGATCGGCGTACTGGATCGAATAACGATCATAGAATCCCGTTGTCGGATAATCCGAGCGGAATTCCAAGCGGCCATACTCTTCATTCACCACGTACTTCAGGTCGAGAAACGCGTTTGCGGTTGCCACAGCCGTCAAGGGAGAATCGATCATTTTTTTGGATAATTGAAAATCAGTCTTGGTGCCGTCCCCGATAAAGGACTCTTGAGTTTTGTATTCTATCCGTATCTTTGATGTGCTTATCAATAGCGAAGTGTTGATGATTGTAACCGTCCCCGTATTCGAATCATACGTGTAATCGGTACCGGCCGTCAGCGTCGCGCTCGAAAAAACGCCGCTCGTATTCGAAAGATAGACGACCATGTCTTCTTCTGTGATGTCTGTTGTCCCGCGAATATCCAAGATCGGCCCGCTGATTCGGTATTGCGTTCGCGCGGTGGAGGCTGAGATGTCCTCCTGCGTGAAATAGGATACTTTCAGCGTATCGCCGGACGCCGGGCAAACGGATTCGTCCAACAGGATAGATACCGTTTGGCCTGCGCTCGAAGGCGCGGGGGAGAACATAAACTCTCCGGTTGCCGTCGCGGTCGCGGTAGCAGTGGCGATTTGAAGGCCATAGCTAATGTTCGTAACAATCTTATCGAGAACCTTATCGTTATCTGGATCGAATAGGTCGTGAATGGCCGCTGTGATGGCAGCAGACCCGGTAGGCGAGTAATTAAACCATGTCTTGGAGCCGTTTCCGTCGAGAATGCTTGCATCGAAAGTCGCGAACCCAGTCAAAGTCGTGGTGCCTCTATATAGGTTATCCGTCGTGTATTTTTCGAACTTAACGATCTGACCGAATTGGTCCAATTCGATCCGTCCGATCGTAGAATCCAATTCGGGGATTTCATTCGGCGAAGCCGCATTCCAATCCACAATCTCGGCTTTCCATGTATATGTGATCGAGGATCCGGAGAACAGGCGCTCCGTATTGAAGGGAGGCACTTTCTCGAAAGTGAACCGAACCTTGTAATTTTTCGTTGTGTCGTTCGGGTTTTGAACCGTGATCGTTACGGGTTCGATCCCCGTTTCGGCGTCCAGATTCCCGGCGATGTCCATATTGATCGTCGCCTTCGCCGCCATCGTCATCCCGGCCGTCACGAACAAATCTGAGGCGGGTTTATCCGTATCGACGAAACGTTTACCTGTCTTTGCATCGATCTTGGCGATCCAGCCCTGCAGTTTCAGACCGGTCGTCGGTTGCACGAAATTGCCGTTCTCGTCCAAAGAGAAGTTACCGGCCCTCGAGTAAAAATTCTGTATGCCATCGGAAAGTACAAAGAAACCGTCTCCCGATACGGCCAAATCCGTTTTACTGCCCGTATTTTGGAAACTGCCTTGATTCATCAATTTATCCACGCTCGCGATTTGCGAACCCAATCCGATCTGTAAACTGTTCACCCCGCCGCGCCCGCCTTCGTCCGGGGCTTTCGCCCCGATCATCGTTTGCAAGAGCATCGATTGAAAGGTCGTGCGGGAGGCTTTAAAACCAACGGTGTTAACGTTGGATATGTTGTTTCCAATTACGTCCATTGAACCCTGGAATCCCTTAAGGCCGGAGATTCCGCTGAACAAAGAGCGCATCATAATACCTACCTCCTCGATTAATTGTGTTGGAGCGGTTCAAACCATCCCCGCCCCGAGGCTCCCTCTATCGAGGACCAGCCTCTATAACGTATCTTTCTCTTCGGAACTGACAAATACGCTGTCGATATTGGTGAAATAATATTGGTCCATCTCTTCTTTCTTTAAGGCGGTCACCAACGTGCGATCCTTGATACTAAGAATAAAAGCCTGGTTTTTCGCCATCACGAGAGTACTGCGTGAACCCTTCTCCGCTCCGAGGGCTAAGACTTGATCCAAGGTTTTCAGAGTCGTTTCATCCACCGTGATCTCTCTGCTTTGAATCCGCTTTTGCGCATGGGAAGAGATCTTGACGCCGGTTGTCTCTTCTTGTCGAATCTGCTGTAAAAAATCGACAAAACTTCCTTCTGCTGTATCCCCATTCTTGACTTGATTTCTTCCTATACGCGTATTATAGAGGGGTGTCGAACGTTGGTTGTTGATATTGAGTTGGTTCTTCAAATCTTCTGCCATATCGATCGGAAGCGCTTTCCCCTAAAGAGTGGTCAAATCGGGCGTATCTCGGGTTCCGAACTTCCTGCGCACCTCCTTGTTACGCTTCTCCTGTGGGTTCTTCTTCTGCTGCTTCTACGGCTGAAACTTCTATGATCTTCTCGTAGTTGTACTTCTCTCCGTTCAATATTACGTAGATCTCATCGTCCACATACTGCACCGCTTGCACGATACCGCCGATCACTCCGCCGAACTCCTGCTGATTTCCGCTCTCGTCTATCGTTGAGAGTTGATAGGAGTAGGTACCGTCAGGCAACACCGCGCCGTAATCGTTCTTGCCATCCCACCGGTAGCTCTGGATTCCAGCGTCCTTGTAGCCAATGCTCTCCGTCCTGACAACCTGCCCGTCTTCATCCTTGATCTTGATTACGACGTTTCCTTCCGCCTCCATCGAGTATAAAACCGAATCGGCTAACCCTCCTGATAACGTTACTTCGTTCCCTTCGATGACAACGTACTTTCCGACAACGGATGAAGCCTGCAACTTGGTCGTGGCGTGCAAAGTTCCGAGATAGTCCTGAAGCGATTGACTCATATTGGTCATCTGCTCCATATTTTGAAATTGAACCATTTGGTTGACGAAATCCTGATTGTTCATCGGCTCCAACGGGTTCTGATTCTGAAGCTCCGTAATCAGCAGCCGGAGAAAGGTGTCTTTGTTCATAGCGCCTTGTTCATTCGCTTTATTGGCTGAAGAGGGACTTTTGTTGATTCCGCCGGTATTGTTGATCGAATCCATCCACATCGATTTCACCTCCGTGGTCTTGTTTAGATACCCGCTAATAATTCTGCGAAGGATTGATATACGGGTTCGTCGTTATTGTTCTCTTTCGTGTTTTCATTTTCCTTCTGTTGCCTTTCCTGATCGGAACTACCTTCCTTTTGAGCGTCCTGCTGACCTTGCCCCTGTTCTTCGTATTTTTCCATCGTCACTTGGATTTTTTGAGCCTCAAATCCAGTTTGAGCCAATCTTTGCGTCAACAAGTGGGCGTTCTTTTCCAGCATCTCCTTCGCTTCTTGCGTCTCCACTTTCATCAGAACGACAACGGAGTTTCCCTCTTTGACGACTTCCAAAACCATCCGGCCTAATTCGGGTGGATTCAGACGGATAACGGCGGATTCGACCGTTCTCGACCGTGTTGCGGACAAGGCAGCTAAATCTTTAATCCGTTGGGCGATCTCGCGAAGGTTCGTATCCAGGTCCTTTGAAAAAGAGATCTCCTTGTCTCCCCAGGTTTGAGCCTTCCAACCGCTTTCGGACTGTTGATTCATCGCCTGAGAATCCCCTTTCTCCTCTTTCATTCCGGATTCTTTTGAGAAAGGTTGTGAAAGAGCGGTCAGTTTCGACGTATCTTCCGCGGCTTGAGACGCTTTTACCGCCTGACTCTCGGTCGCCTCGGTACTCGGCAATCGGATCCCGTCCCTTCCTTCTATCCCGGAAAGCGCCGTTTGGATATCCTGACCGCGAACGGTCCCGATATCCTGGTAAACGTTGGACTTCACAGGTGTCGCCATCCGAAAGACCGGGTTCTCGAAACTCTTCGCCCCATTCGTCAGTTGTTGCCCTTCGCTTCTTTCCAATGGTTTGGCGCTGTTGAACGGGATTTCGGAGGATAGCGCGGGTTTTTGGAATACTTTGACGGTGAATGCGTCGAGTTTGACCTTCTGGATGTCTTTCTGAAAATACATCTCTTGATATCGGTCCCATAGCGTCGGTTGATTCACCGGTTTCCCCGCTCCTTGAGAAAGGGTTGTGGTTTGGACGGCTTTAACGGCTTTCCGCTGAAAACTTGATAGATCCGTTTGGACCGCTGGTTTCTGGGTTCCCTCATCGTCCGTTTTCACGTTGATGGGATAACCCATCTTCTCCGGTTGCGCGTTCACCCCTTTATCTTTCGCGGGTATGTCTTTCATCGCCGAGATCATCGGGTTCATTGTCGAATCAAGGTTTTGATCCGCGGCCGGCAAGCGCTCAGACATCGGGAAGATCTTTTCTCCCTCTCGTGAAACGGCCGCACGTTCCTGAATCATCCCGGCATTTTCCGCGGTATTGGAACCGCCATTTTCTATAGGCGTCTCAGAGGATTGGGCAGGAATTCCCATAGTTACGTCAGCTTGAACTTGCGGTGCTTTCACGGGCGCTTCGGTGTTTTTGAGGCGCGGCTCTTCGCTTAGTCCGTCAGGAGTTTGGCCGGTCGCGCGTTGATCCGGCATACTTGATAAAAGCGCTTCTTCCGCGAGCGAGTCCCGCACGCCTTCTACCGTTAGAGGGATCTCGACCGTATACGCATTTTTTGAGGCAACGACGTTTTCGCTCTTGATCGGCATATTAGGGACCGCGGCTGTTTCTGATTCGTTCGCCATACCCTGAAGCAAGTCGCTTATCAAAGGCTTCTCCCCACTTGAGAGGGCCTCTTGTGTCACAACCGCTTGATTTCCCTCGATTAGATGCGTATTGAGCCAAAGGGATGACGATTCCGTATCTTCTTCGAAACGCTTGGGTTGGGATTCGACAGCCAAGTCAGACAAAGAGATAATGACGTTACCTTCTCCTTCTCCCTCTCCCTGACCCTGGGTAAAAGTACGGAAAAGCTCTGTCAACTTCGATTGCAGTTCTTCTGGCGTTGTGATCCCGGTTTTGCCTTCGTTTAATTGGATCCACGCGGATAACGTAACGGCGAGGTTTCGTCCCTTTTCCATTCCTCCCTCGGCCATCTCTTCGAAAAGATGCTCCGCAAATGGGGATTGCGTATCCTTTACCAAGGGATCAACCGTGGCATTCATTCCGCTTTTGATCAGAGCCACCAACTCCGGCGTTAATAAGCTTTCATACCCTTCGCCCGTCGTTTCTCTTTCTTCGTCTGATAAAGGACTCTCTTCAGCAGATAACAGGGTCTCTTCTTCGACACCCTGCGTTTCCGAATCCGTGGATGGGGTGGCTTTACTCTGCTTTCCCGGTTTTCTTATCACGACGGTATCTCCGGCGTTTTTTCCCTCCGAGGCGTTCATTGTCTTGTCTTCATTTGACCGGTCGGAGACCTCGGAACGAACGGCGCGTTTCTCTTGATGAAAAGCTCTCGTAAAGGTATTTTCACGTGGAAGACTCTCGTTATCGGAAAACCCGCCTATAGCAGAATCCCTCCTTTGAGAGGGTTCGACTTCACCCGATCGCTGCGTTTGCGTTACCGTAAAGACCTGGTCCGTGAGATTGTGCTGAATCGCATTCATTTTATCACCTCCTTTCCAGCAAGATAGGCCAAAATCTGCGCCGCTTTGTCCGAATTCAGATTCGCTAAAGCGCCGACGATCTCGGCCGCGATTCCAGACTCCACAAGCCTTAAGCCACTTACGATCTCTTCTATCGAAATTTGATCTGAACTCAGCGCTAAAGCGATTTGAGCGGTATCTCCGTTTGCGTACCAATCGGCTAATTGCTGGTATCGTTTCTGTTGATCTTCCCAATTATTCGTTTCGGATAACAGTCTTTCCTCTTTAAGATTGAGCTCTTGGGTTCGGGTATTGATCTCCACTTCCAACTGTTTTAGCCTTTGGTCCTTCTCGTTCAGTTCGTCCGCTCTGTTCTCCAATGTTTGTCGATCGATTTCTATCTTTTCTATATAAGATTCATAGATCTCGGTATAGAAGACCGACGGCTTGACAATCTTTCGCGGTTCATATTTTACGTAGTTTTTCACGACTGGCACATTAGACATCAAATAGGCTAAATAGCTGCGCCAATCACTCAACGGAGAAAGCCCCGTTTCTCCGATTTTCTTAAATTCGAAATCTATATAGCCGAATATGAGCACTAACAAACCCACCGTCATGATGATCGTCAGCAAGAGGAAGATGAGCTTGGCTTTCTTTTTCTTAACCGGTTTCGCTTTTTGTGCCAACAAGCACCTCGCGTCTCGATTTATGATATTTTTCCACGGGCATCTCCGCTTTTCCTAAAACCGGGGGGGAGTGTGCTACAATAGGTGAAATTTCGACTCCCTTCGTAAAGGAGTCCGTTGGAGGTGCGCTATGAGCGCTATGAGCCTTATCATCAATCCGGAAAAGACCAGAATCGAAGTCGCGTCAGAACAAACATTCTTAGAAGTCTTAAAGTCAGAAAAAAAAGACCATTGGAAGGAATGGGTCGCGGTTAAAACGCAGAACGGAACCACTGATCTCACCCGCACCATAGGCGAACTGGGCAGCGGAGAACACGAGATAGAATGGGTGCATCGCGATTCGCCTGAGGCGCAGGCCGTTTATCGCCACACGATGAGCCACATTTTGGCCCAGGCCGTCACCCGCTTGTTTGGAGATGCCCGTGTTGTGTTAGGCATCGGTCCGACTATAGAAAACGGGTTTTATTACGATATTCTCGTAGAAAACCGGGCGATTCAGGAAGAAGATCTACCTGCAATCGAAAAAGAAATGGAGCGGATCATCAAAGAAAACTATCCGATTCGCCGTTTTTCCCTTCCAAAGGACGAAGCCATCGCTTTTATGCGTGATAAGCATCAGCTTTATAAAGTGGAACTAATCGAAAACCTGCCCGAAGGAGAAGCCATTTCGTTTTATGAGCAAGGCGATTTCGTTGATCTGTGCCGCGGTCCGCATTTGCCTTCCACCGGCATCATTCGATCGTTCAAGTTGCTTTCGCTTGCCGGAGCCTATTGGCGGGGGGATGAAAAGAATCAAATGTTACAGCGTATTTACGGAACTTCCTTTGCGACCAAAGAAGCCCTCCAGGATTATCTACAGTATTTAGAGGAAGCGAAACGGAGAGACCATCGCCGATTAGGTCCGCAATTGGGGTTGTTCCATATCGATACCGATGTGGCGGCAGGCATGCCCTTCTTCTTGGAAAAGGGCGTCATCACCTTAACTCAGCTACAAACTGTCTGGCGTCAGTTCCATAAAGAGGCTGGGTATATCGAAGTGATGACCCCCCTGGTCATGCATGAAAAACTATGGCATCAATCGGGACATTGGGATCACTATCGCGAGAACATGTACTTTATCGAAAAAGATGAGCAAAACTATGCGGTGAAACCGATGAACTGCCCCGGACACATCATCATCTACAAAAGCCAGGCGCGTTCTTACCGGGAACTGCCGTGGAAGATGGCCGAGTTTGGCAAGGTCCATCGTTACGAAAGAAGCGGTGTCCTTCACGGGCTGTTCCGTGTCCGGGCTTTTACTCAAGACGATGCCCATATTTTTATGACCGAAGAGGACATCGTTCATGAATTAACCGACCTCATTCATTTGATCGATCGCATGTACAAGGTATTCGGCTTCGCCTATCGCGTCGACCTCAGCACGCGCCCTGAAAACTCGATGGG
>JAAYCF010000383.1 GCA_012744415.1 Thermotogaceae bacterium | reverse complement strand
TGGGATTATGATATAATTCGCAACGTTTATGTCGGAGCGTGGCGCAGCTGGAAGCGCGCATGCCTTGGGCGCATGAGGCCGCTGGTTCAAATCCAGTCGCTCCGACCAAGAAATGCGGCTGTAGCTCAATTGGTAGAGCATTACCCTTCCAAGGTAAGGGTTGCGAGTTCGAGTCTCGTCTGCCGCTCCAGCAACAGGCGGGCGCCCATAGCTCAACAGGATAGAGTATTGGATTTCTAATCCAAAGGTTGGGGGTTCGATTCCCTCTGGGCGCGCCAAGTTAGCCCTACAAGTTAAGAACGGTGGTTATAGCTCAGCTGGTAGAGCATCTGACTGTGGATCAGAATGCCGTGGGTTCAAATCCCACTAGCCACCCCAGTAGCGCTTGTGGCTCAACTGGATAGAGCATCGGACTTCGGATCCGATGGTTGGGGGTTCGAATCCCTCCAGGCGCGCCAGTTGGTGGAGGAATGGTTTTTGTTTCATTGCCGGGGTGGTGAAATTGGCAGACACGCATGGTTGAGGTCCATGTGGGAGTTTATCCCTTGCGGGTTCAAGTCCCGCCTCCGGCACCAAGTTGGGCCGTTAGCTCAATCGGTAGAGCAACTGACTCTTAATCAGTAGGTTACAGGTTCGATTCCTGTACGGCTCACCAAAAAAGTAGATTACCACCCGATGGTATCTCACCTTACGGCAGCGGTCGATAGGGTTAATAGACGGGCACTTTTGTCGAAGCGGGTGGTCCGCTTTTTTTGTGTTTCGGTAAAAGAGAAAGGAGTGGTCAATCATCACAAAGGAAGGAAAACTTCCTCCTGTTAATGAGGAGATACGTGTACCAAGACTACGTGTAATCGGTAAGGACAGTCAACAACTGGGGGTTTTGACGTTATCCGATGCGTTATCGAGAGCACGTGAGGCGGAATCAGATCTGGTATTGGTAGCTCCCGGAGCGCAACCCCCTGTTGCAAAGATCATGGATTTCGGTAAGTACCGTTACGAAATCCAAAAGAAGGAAAAGGAATCAAAAAAGAAACAGAAGAAAACGGAACTAAAACAGATGAAGTTCCGGCCGAAAATCGATGACAATGACTATCAAACCAAACTAAAACATATCCGCCGATTCATCGAAGAAGGCCATTTAGTCAGAGTAACGATCATGTTCCGCGGAAGAGAGATGGCCTTTACTGAAAAAGGGTTGGAAATCTTGAACCAAGTGATGGCCGATACCGCTAATTTCGCCAAGTGTGTATCGAAACCAAAGTTGGAAGGCCGAGATATGCATATGTCCCTCTCTCCGATGTCCGAAGACGAAACGCGGCGGGTAGAGAAGCAGGAAAAGGAAAAAGTGGAACAAAAAGAGAAAGAGGATGGAAAGGCTGAGATAGAGGGGTAGTCCCGATTACCCGTATCCACAAGGAGGATTTGTTATGGCCAAGCACAAAATGAAAACCATTAAAACGGCAGCTAAACGGTTTAAAGTCACGAAAAACGGGAAGATCATGCGAAACCATTCCAACCATTCCCACGAGACCGGAAAGAAATCTTCGAAAGTCATCCGCCGTTTAAGGCCAAAAGGTCAAGTCGCGAAGAGCAGAGTTCGCCGGATTTTGCGAATGCTGGGAAAAGCGTAGTACAGCGTAGAAGAATTGAGGAGGAACTGAGATGCGAATTAAACGAGCGGTGATGAGCAAGTCGAAGAGAAAAAAATTCCTGAAAGCCGCGAAGGGATACCGGGGCGCTTTAAGCCGAAGAGTGAGATTGGCGAAAGAGATGTACTTCCATTCGGGAGTCTACTCTTACGTCGGTCGCAAAGACAAAAAAGGACAGTACCGAAGAATGTGGATCATTCGGATCAACGCGGCGGCCAGAATGAGCGGTATGAAATACGGCGAACTGATCCACGGGTTGAAGTTAGCCGGAGTGAGCATCAACCGAAAAATGTTGTCTGAGATCGCAGCCACCGATTTGAATACATTTAAGGAATACGTTGATATCGCTAAAGCATCGTTAAGCAAAGCCAGTTAACGGTTGTGAAGTACTTCAGGGCGTAGTTCAGTTGGAAGAACGCCAGGTTCGGGACTTGGAGGTCGTGAGTTCAACCCTCACCGCCCTGACCAATGGGGGATTCGGAGGAAAGCGTTTCCTTTTGAATCCCCTTTTGCTATTAAGAAGTTATATGAATTCGAAAAAACGGGGTATTTCGCCATGGGTCGCAAGACGGAACGTACCTTTCGTTTCAAGCATTTTATGATTGTTTTGTTATCGGGCATCGTGTTGGGTGCGGTCTTTATCCTTCTATTCCCTCAATATCTTGTTAAAAAGCCCCCGGAAGGGGCGTTTCTGAAAACCGTTTTCAGCGAAGAGGGATTGCCGGATGCTTTCTCGATCATCCTATGGAACGGTTTCCACCCTTCCCCCACATCCGGAAAGCAAGGTTTTCCGCCCTTCCCGGACTCTCTCCTCCTGTTCGCAGAGACCGCCCTTCCTGAGCTGTTGGTTTTTTCATCCGTTCCCTTAGCCGATGAAGCTTCTTCCAATGACCTACCTGAAAGACCCAGACTCCCAGAAGAATTCGATCGACGGTTTCCAAAATTCGGTCTCTATGCGATAAAAAACGAATCCAAGAAAGATGCTGTTGTTACTCTCCATCCGTATCATCTTCTTTGGAGCCGCGCGAAGCCCGACGTCGTACCAAATAATTCCGCTCCCGTCAGTCTGGGACTATTCCCCACGAAAGAGTCTCTCTTTCCTTTCACGGTTTTCGAGTATTCGAGAGAACAAGGAAAGCTGCGGCTCTATCTGACCGATTTTTCATCCGTTCGGGACGCAACGGAGTGGGACACCTGTTTAACTGTACTGAAAGAAGAGATCTTGGCTCAGTACGCGCAAGGAAAAAGCGTTCTGGTCGCCGGAGA
This sequence comes from Thermotogaceae bacterium, assembly GCA_012744415.1. Taxonomy (GTDB): domain Bacteria; phylum Thermotogota; class Thermotogae; order MWEM01; family MWEM01; genus MWEM01. The sequence continues at coordinate 265 of JAAYCF010000383.1, read as the reverse complement.
TTGGTTCACTTGCCTTCCCGGTGTTCAAAACTGCTCAGCAACAGCAAATCAAATTTCGATTCTATGGACGCCAGAAGGGTGGAACTGGTTTTACCCGATCTATCCGGAGGTCTCGCCATTCGCTTCCGTACCTTTCCGAGATGCTTTCACTGGAATCCTCGCTTCTCCCGATCTCCTCGCCCGCGATTTCGAGACGTTCACGCCACAGGCCTCCCCGGCTGGTAATGAAACGGTGTCCTACAACAGCGCCATTCGGGTTATTTTT
>JAAYCF010000048.1 GCA_012744415.1 Thermotogaceae bacterium | reverse complement strand
TTGCAAATATGCTATAATTATAGCCGGATTCACCTAAAGCGCTTCCCGAAAAAGCGGTAGAAGGGCAGCCCAACCTTTCGATATCAGGAGATAGAGAATGAAAAAACTATTCAAGAACATCGAAGTGCTCGGGACTTTCGATCGACACCAGACAGAATGGACTCAAGCCGCTATTCTCGTCGAGGACAACACGATCGCCGCCATCGGAACGGACCTCCCCCTCGACTCCCTTCAAGCGGATGAGGTGATCGACTGCTCCGGCATGATCGTGATACCCGGATTTGTCAATACCCATCATCATTTATATCAGAGCCTTTTCAGAAACGTAAAGGGCGCTCAGGACGCCAAGCTCTTCGATTGGTTGACCTTTTTATACGAACGATGGAAATATATCGACGCCCGGGCGGTCGCTTCCGCAGCAAAGATCGGTATCTACGAGATGGTGCTGTCCGGTGTCACGACGACGTCCGATATGTTTTATCTTTACCCTTCCAATCAGAACCATCTATTTGATGTGGAGATCCAGGCGGCAAAGGAAACCGGTATCCGCTTTCATCCGTGCCGCGGCAGTATGTCGCTCAGTAAAAAAGATGGCGGATTGCCTCCGGATTCCGTAGTGCAGACGGATGCAGAGATTCTCTCCGAATCAATCCGCGTCATTCGAACCTACCACGACCCCAAACCCAAGGCCATGCTCCGTATCGCTTTAGCGCCCTGCAGCCCCTTCTCCGTATCCGAACGCCTGATGCAAGAAACCCTGGATCTGGCGATGAGAGAAAACGTGCTCGTCCACACGCATCTGGCCGAAACGCAAGATGAAGAGCGGTACTGCCTTGAACGGTTCGGATTGACTCCCGTCGCCTTGATGGAAAAGTGGGGATGGTTGAATCCTTACGCCTGGTTCGCGCATTGTGTTTGGTTAAGCGAGCCCGATATCGAAAAGTTCGCCGAGCACCAGGTCGGAGTTTCTCATTGCCCGACTTCCAACATGCGCCTGGGATCCGGTATCGCGCCGATCGTGGAAATGCTTCGAAAACCGGAAATACGCGTCTCGCTTGCGGTCGACGGCAGCGCCAGCAACGATACCGGGAATATGATTCAAGAGGCGCGGAACTGTCTGCTGTTGCAGCGGGTGACGAAAGGGGCAGACGCGATGGCGGTTAAAAAAGCGTTGGATTGCGCCGCTTATGGCGGAGCGCGCGTCCTGAAACGAGAAGAAGAATTGGGTTCTCTGGAAGTGGGAAAAGCGGCTGACTTCATCGGCTTTTCCGTCAACCGCGTCGAATTCGCCGGCGGATTGTCCGACCCGATCGCCGCTATCGTCTTGTGTGACGCGAAAGGTGTGGACCTTTCGGTGATCAACGGTGAAATTAGGGTGCGGGACGGCCGTTTGGTCGGCGTCGAATTGGACGATCTGGTCAAAGAGCAAAACCGCATTTCCAAAGAGATCCTTAGCCGATAGCGCGCGGGAATGGCATTCGTGCGAACCGAAAAGAGGTGGCGGAATGGATAATCTGATACAGTATCTGGGCACACCGAGAATTTTCACCGAAGTCTTGAACTATCTTTTCCAGCATCAGGACGGGTCCGGGTTAATTCTGACGAAAACGGAAAGCGGAAGCTGGGTCGTTCAAGATTCCCGCGGATATGTGCCGCATCAATACCTCTACGCTTCTTCCGAAGAGATACAACGGGAAACGGCCGATTACCTGGCCTACCCCATGGGAACGGATACCTTGCTCTTGTCTTCGATTCCGGTCGAAGGACCCGCTCTCCAAACCGTGGTGAAGGTGCTGGAAATTCAAGAACTCTATCGTACCTCTGAAAAACAGAGTGAAACGATCTCCAAACTTGTCTACAGCATCACCGGGATCGAAACCATCCTCAACACGATCCTGGAACCCGTCGAAAGGGAAGAGATGATCGGCGCCCTAAACGATGCCATGGGTGAGCTTTTGCTGAGCTTCACCGTTCTTTACCGGCGAGGAGACAACGGATACGAACGGTTGCGCACGCACGGTCTATCCGTTCCCCCTGCTCAACTGAAATTCTCACACGCAAACGCCAACCCTTTGGATTTCTCTTTTCCGGTTGACCTGAAGAAGAACCCGTTATTTCCAGAATGGAATCAGCTGAGCGATTTCCGCGGATTATACGGTATTCCGATCATTATGGAAGAGGTGGTTCAGTACGTCATCATCGCCGGAAAAAACGAAGCCTACGGCGAAAGCGACCAATCGATTCTCGAGGGGTTGACCCGGGTGATCTCCAAAATCATCGAATATTATATGCTTAAAGAAGAAGTCGAGCTTAAAGAGAAAGCGGTCGAAAAGTCCAACTTTCAACTCCTGTCTTTTTTTAAGGGTTTTCAATACTTATCTGCGCAGGAGTCCGTCAGCGACAAGATCAATGTCATCCAAGACATGTATCATGAGCTTTTCCAACCGTCTGTCGTGTTGCCCTATTACAAGAAAAACTGGAGTCAGATTCTCTGGCCGTTTCCCGAAAATGACCAGTACCCGGCGCTTTATGTAAAATTCGTGTCCTGTTGGGACGTCTATCACCTGGATAAAAAAACGGAACGCGAGGCCTTCATCGACGATTTTGGAAACGCTGAAGACCTCTTGGCGGTATTGGAAAAGGAGCGAAGATATCCCACTTTGGCGACCATTCTCCGATCAGGCGATGGAGATGTGCTTTCCTTACTCCTTTTCGAACATTTCCCTTCCGGAGACTACGAGTTCTTGAAGATGCTGAACGTTCTTTCGGGGCTGAGCCTTCACGACTACTTCAATCGCTCTGAGATCAAAAAACTCGAGAACACCTATGAAAATGTGATGAAAACATTCCAGAAGGTCAACGAACTGTACGTCGAGGTCCGCAAAACGATCGGTTTATCCGATTTTTACGAAACCGCCGGAAATTTTTTAGCGAACCAATTTCAAATCTCCGGGTTCTATCTGCTTTTCTCGAATGAAGACAAACGCATACTCCTTCCGGAAGAGACAGAACCTTTGATACAGGAAAAACTGCTTCAACACTTCAATGATAAAACCGAAGAAATCTGGATCGATTATCTTCCGGAAAAAGACGCGGTTCTGTATACGGTTCCGGTTTCTTTTAAGGAAAAGCGCCTGTTCATCGCTTTGGAAAGCCGTGATGAATCCAAGACCGACTTTCTAATCCAATTATTGCGATTGGGTTTCAAAGATTTATTGGCACGGATTATCTTTGATTGAGGGGAGAATAACGATGGAAGAAAATCCACTCACACTGATCGGGAAACAGTTAGTACGCTCGGATGGAGTCGAGAAAGTGCTGGGTACCGCCAAATACGTACACGACCTACACTTTTCGGATATGGCCTATCTGGTGATCCGAACGGCTCGAATTGCTTCGGGGGTTCTCAAATCGATCGACATCGAAAAAGCCCAAAGATCGGAAGGGGTACTGGCTGTTTTAATCTACAAAGACATACCCGGTGTCAATCAAATGGGGGAACCGGTACCCGATTATCCAATCTTACTCAAACCCGGGGATGAGGTTCGGTACGTCGGCGATTACGTCGCTTTCGTTGTAGCTCAAACCAAGGAACAGGCCGTGCGCGCGGCTGAAAAGGTCACGATCGTCGTCGAGGAAAAGAAACCGGTTTTATCGTTGGAAGAGCGCATCCGTGAATTCCAGATCGGGGGAAAGTACGTGCCTGCCGTTCACCAAAAGGTGCGTAAAGGGGATTCGGATCCAGGGACGATGTTCGGTTCTTGCGACTATGTCTTCGAAGGAGATTTTTTCGCGGACTACCAGGAGCACGCCTATCTGGAAACGCAGGGCATGATTGCCCTTTATGATCAAGACAATGTGATGACAGTCTTTGGATCGATGCAATGCCCTTATTATGTGCAGAACGGCGTCGCCCACGCCCTCGCCTTTCCCATCAATCGGATACGTATCATCCAATCGGTTACGGGAGGCGCTTTTGGCGGAAAAGAGGAAGTACCGACCTATTTTGCGATACCGGTCGCCTTAGCCGCCTATCATTTGCATCGTCCAGTCAAACTGGTCTTGGACAGAGAAGAAGATATACAATGGACCAGTAAACGGCATCCGATCAAGAGCCATTACAAAGTCGGTATCGCTGATTACGGCCGCCTACGTTCCATACAGGTGGAGGCGCATGCGGATATCGGTGGCCATTCCACCCTCTCTCCAATCGTTTTGTGGCGTTCGAGTGTTCACGCCGCGGGCGCTTACGAGATCCCCAATGTGCGCGTGGACGTCTACGGTCATTATACGAATAAAGTCCCCTGCGGCGCCTACCGCGGTTTCGGATCCCCTCAGGTTTTCATCGGTATCGAAGGGATTATGGACGAGGTGGCCGATAAATTGAAAAAAGACCGTCTGTACCTGCGAAAGATCAATGCGCTCGAAAAAGGAAAAATCACTCCCACCGGGCATCTTCTTCCCGAATCCGTCGGAGCGAAAAAAACGCTTGAAGAGGTCGAACGGCTCTCCCAGTGGGAGCAGTTGAAAGAGCGTATCACCCAGTTTAACCAAGAACATAAACATATCAAACGCGGCGCGGGAATTTCCCATATCCACTACGGAGTCGCTTTAGGGGCGATGGGTCAAGCATTGGACGCGAGCGGCGCTTTCGTTAACGTCCTGCCGGACGGGAGCATCAGTATCCACATCGGCGGCACGGAGATGGGCCAAGGGGCAAAGACCGTGATCGCTGCGATTGCGGGAGAAGTTTTACAACAGCCGATCGACAAGATGCGCGTCTACCAAACAGACACCTTTTTCATGCCAGACAGTGGGCCGACAGTGGCTTCCCGAACCACGATTTTCAGCGGAAACGCCGTGATGAACGCATGCAAAGAAATAATGAAAACGCTCTACGCGCTGTATAGTTCGGAAATGACGGTGTTGCCTCAGAACATCCGCTACTTCGGCGGAGTCTTCACAGACTCGGAAGGCCAGAAACCGATCGCTTTTAAAGAGTTGGCCGGCCTCGCTATCAAGAAAAATAAAGGTCTTTCCGCGACCGGTTGGTTCCAAACCCCAAGACTGACTTGGGATCCCGAAAATGGATTCGGAGAAGCTTATATCACCTATTCCTTCGCCTCTCAAATTGTAGTTGTTGAGGTGGATTGCCTGACGGCGGAAGTTTCCGTAAAAGAGGTTTACACTTCTCACGACGTGGGGAAAGCGCTCAATCCGGACGGCGTGATCGGTCAGATACACGGCGGTTTCGTCCAGGGAATGGGCTATGCGCTCTTCGAAAGCCTGAAAGTAAACGAAACGGGAAAGATCGTCAGCGATAACTTCAACACGCTGACCATTCCGACGATCCACGAAACACCCGAAATCTTCAAGGTTTCGATCGTGGAAGAGCCCTTCTCCAAAGGGCCTTTCGGGGCGAAAGGCATCGGGGAACCGTCTTTAATACCCACTCCGGCAGCGATCGCCAACGCGGTTTCCGACGCGATCGGAAAACGGGTTCGGGAAGTCCCGATCCGAAAAGAATATCTGCTGGGTTTAATCCTCGGGGAAAAATAAGGAAAAAAAAGGGCCCTATTCAGGACCCTTTTTGGTGGGTGTGGAAAGGATTGAACTTTCGACCTCTTCCGTGTCAAGGAAGCGCTCTCCCACTGAGCTACACACCCTGCCGTACGTGCTGTATTCTACCATGCCTGACGGTAATTGTCAATTGATCGAATTCTCTCTTTGAGTTCTCTCTTTGAG
>JAAYCF010000382.1 GCA_012744415.1 Thermotogaceae bacterium | reverse complement strand
TCACATCGTCCATCTTGCTTCCGGTATCGACCAAAGCCGTGGCGATGATCGTCAAGCTTCCGCCTTCTTCAATGTTACGGGCAGCTCCAAAGAAATATTTCGGGCCGTAAAGCGCCTTCGGGTCGACTCCTCCGGAGAGCAGTTTTCCACTGGGCGGGATATAGTTGTTGTAGGCGCGCGCCAATCGGGTGATGCTATCGAGCAGAATGACGACATCATATTTGTATTCCGTCAACCGCTTGGCCATCTGCAGGGTTAGCTGCGCGACTTTTATCTGTTTTTCCGGTGGCATGTCGAAAGGCGCCGCTAATACTTGCGCGTCAACGGAACGGGTGATATCCGTCACTTCTTCAGGACGTTCGTCGATGAGCAATACAATGCGCAGCGTTTCCGGATGGTTTTTCGCAATACCGTTCGCGATATCTTTCAGGATAGTCGTCTTTCCGGCTTTCGGAGGAGAGACGATCAATCCTCTCTGCCCTTTCCCGATCGGGCAGAACAAGTCTATGATCCGAGCCGACAGCTTTTGCGGGTCGTTTTCGATCTTGAATTTGTTCAACGGGTAAATCGCTGTTAAATTCTCAAAATTGATGCGATCGTAGATCCGGTCCGGAGGATTGTGGTTGATTGCTTCGATTCGGAGCAGAGCGAAGAACTTTTCCCCCTCTTTTGGAGCTCGAACCTGCCCGGATACAAGATCACCGGCGTTGAGATTGAACTTTCGGATTTGCGATTGCGAAACATAGATGTCTTCATTGTTGCCGGGAAGCAGATTACCGGTTCTCAGAAAGCCATACCCTTCAGTTGGGATGACGTCGAGGACCCCTTCATTGAAAAAATAACCGAAGCTTTTCGCTTGGGCTTGCAGAATAGAGAACACGAGTTCGTTTTTTCGCATACCGGTGTAACCGTTGATGTTGTACTTTTTTGCGAGGGTATAGAGGTCTTTGATGTTCATGTTGTTGAGCTTGCGGATATCGACCTCCATCTCCCGAATATTGTCTTTTCGATCTGGTTCGCCTTTCGAGGCCGCTTCCGCTTCTTCTTCCTTCTGTTTCACGGGAACAGATACGACCGGTTCTTCCGGTTCTACCTGTATTGTCGTTCTCAATTGCTCTTCGACCGCTTCGTTCTCCAATGGCTCAACGGCCACCGTCTCCTCTTCCGGTTCGAAGGTGATCGTATCCTGAATCGGTTGAACGAAGCCCTCTTCGGGAGATTTTTCCGCGGCACTTTCTCCGTTCTGCGCCTCTTCCTTTTCGGAAAAGAGAGAGGGTTGCGGGGAACTTTTTCTTCCTCTACCGGCTGTTTTTCTCCCGACCTGTTTATTCTCTCCGGCAGGTGTTTCCGGTTCTACTTTCGCGTTGGCTGTTTCTGATTTGTTTACGCGTTTCGAGGGAGGGGATTTTTTCGTTTTTGCTGAACGGTCGATTTCTTCTGTTTTCGAAGGTTTTGGTTCCGAAGCGGAGGAATCCGGTGTTCCCTCCTTGACATCAGGAGCAAGCTCACGCTCAGTCCCTTTCGCTTTTTTTGGCACTGCTATCCTTCCTTTCTCAATCTATCCTGTAATTGATTCCAATCTTTGATGAAGCGATCGATGCCGTTATCTGTTTGGGGGTGATGAAAGAGCGCTTCAAGGACCTGAAAAGGAATCGTCGCGATATGGCAGCCCATCCTGGCGGCTTCAACCACGTGTTTCGCGTGTCGAACACTCGCTGCGATGATTTCGGCGTCGAACCCGTAAGCGTCGATAATCGTGAGTAAATCCTCCAGTAAATCCATCGACTCCCACCCGATATCATCCACACGACCCAAAAACGGACTGATGTAGGTGGCTCCGGCTTTCATTGCCAGAAGCGCTTGACCTGCAGAAAAGACCAGCGTAACGTTCGTATGGATGTTTTCTTTCGATAAGACCCCGACGGCTTGGATTCCCGCCGGTGTGACGGGAATTTTGACCACGACATCCTCGTGGATCTTCGACAGCTCTCTGGCTTCCTTCAACATTCCTTCCGTATCGAGAGCGATCACTTCCGCGCTGACAGGCCCGCGGACGATCTCGCAAATGCGGCGGATATGACCGTGGAAGTCGCGAACCCCTTCTTTCGCTATGAGAGAAGGATTGGTCGTGACACCATCTAAAATGCCCCAATCTTTGGCTTTTTGTATTTGTTGGAGATTCGCAGTATCCAAGAAAAGTTTCATCGTCTCACCTCAAATGATGTTGAAAGTAAACAAGATGTGAAAAGGGGTTATCGTTGGTAGTGACATGATTATATCACAAAAAGAAAAAAAGCAATCTTTCTTCGAATGATAATACGCGGCAACAAGTGGAAGCCAACCTTTCGTACAAGAAAAAAAAGGGGGTTCACCCCTTTATTTGGCGGGGACGACGAGACTCGAACTCGCGGCCACCGGTGTGACAGACCGGCATGCTAACCAACTGCACCACGTCCCCAAAGAAAACATGGCGGGGACGACGAGACTCGAACTCGCGGCCACCGGTGTGACAGACCGGCATGCTAACCAACTGCACCACGTCCCCGCAACCTGTTTTTGGTACCCCGGGTAGGAATCGAACCTACATCTGCGGATTAGGAATCCACCGTTCTATCCATTGAACTACTGGGGCTTTCCAAAACAGCATCGAAATATATCATATTTTGCGATGGTTGTCAAGAAGCCCTGTTTTACCTCACGGCGTAAAGACGGTAGTCTGGATCGGAAAAGATACCGTCGATCCATTCGTAGTGTTCCAGGCATTTTTCGTCTATTTGACCTTTATAGAGGGCTTCGAACAACTCGTTGAAACGAACGATGTGTTGCTTGGTCCGATTAACGGCGTAAGCGACGGTTGTTCCCGTGGACATGATGAAAGCCCAATCGCTTGATTGAGCCAACAGCAACTCCCGCATCGCCTGCTGCAAAGCGCGTATTTTAACCGGGTCGGTTTCGTCATAGAAGTCGTTCGCCAATCTCGTCATCCGTTCTGCCATCTCGTCCAAATGCGGGTAGATCCAGTCGTTACTTCCGTTGATCCACACCTCGTTGTATCCGTTTGCGCCCCAGGTGGAGTCAGCGGGCGTCGTGATCTGAACGCTGGTAAGGGAATCATCGATAAAAGCTTTCGGAGTGATCGGCTTGAGGATTTCAGTTTCGTTCATACACCGAAAGAGATTTTCGATAAACTTCGGGCCTTCAAACCACCAGTGGCCGAAGAGTTCGGCGTCGAAGGGGGCCACCACGATGGGTTGAACGCCTGCAAACTGGTCATATAGGGCTTCCACCTGCGCGCTTTTTTTGCCAATGAAGTCTTGAGCGTGGTCATAAGCCACCCGGTGGGCTTCTTCGACATCGTAGTAGTCCTTTTTGCCAAGTTCCACGTTTTTGCCGGTGACACGATGGTATTTGATACCGGTGTTGACCCGCGCTCCGCTTCTATCAATGTATGGGGCGATGTAATCCGCTTCGCGGTCGAAACCGACGTCACGGTAAAACTCACGGTAGCGGAAGTCGCCGGGGTATCCGATGTCCCCGCTCCACACCTGTTCGCTTGATTCGGGGTCCCGGCCGAAAGCAAAGACGCCTGATTCCGTCATAACGGGGCGGTAGACGCCATAGCGCGGCGGGTTTTCCGCATACCATAACCCGTGTGAATCCACGAAAAAGAAAGAGATCCCTTCTTCGGCCAAAGGTTTTTCGACCCCTTTCACATACCCGCATTCGGCCAACCATATTCCGGAAGGCTTTCGACCCAGGTATTTTTCGTAAGTTTTAACACCTTGGCTGATCTGGGCTTTCACCGCTTGCGGATACCGGTTCATCAGTGGTAGGAACCCGTGAGTGGCGTTGCACGTTATAATTTCCAAAAATCCGTTATCCTGGAAGTGCTTAAATCCTTCCAGCAAGCGAGATTGAACGCGGTCCCGAAAATAGACCAGCGTTTCTTCGAAATCTTTCAGATAGTAACGCGCCATTTTGTGTTTCGTCGGATGTTCCGATCGGGTTCGTCCGACTTCTTTTTTCGAGAGTTCAATCAGCTTTTCGAGGTGCCGGATGTATTTTTCCTGCAGGTCCTTCGCTTCAAGCATCTCCATCAAAGGAGGAGTGATCGACATGGTGATGCGGAAGGGAATGCCGTCGTTTTCCAGCGACTCGAAACTTCTGAGCAAAGGGATATAGGTCTCCGTCATCGCCTCGAACAGCCATCGTTCTTCCATGAATTCCTCAAACTCGGGATGGCGAACATACGGTAAATGAGCGTGTAATACAAGCGTCAGATATCCTTTATTCACAAAACTCCCCCCTATTCCTTAGGTTCTTTATCCGAGATGGTTTTTTGCGCGTTACCCGTAGAAAATAGTACCGAGGAAAAACTGCTCCGCATCTCTTCGGAGGATAAAGACGAAAGACCGGTGGGAAGAAGCGTCGGTTGTGATACGAGCGAAATATGGGTCTGAGTAAACCGAAGGTGTTTCGCCAGATCGATCCATCTCTCTTCCTGTCGGTTGGAAAGACTGCTGGCGGGCGTTTTCACCAAATTGCTCCGAAGCAGGGGAACGAAGACCCCGGCTTCATTATAGTAACCGATCTCAGCCAAGTAACTGGCAGCAGGAGAGGCGACCTGAACGTAATATTTTTTTTCTTTTCCGTTGATACGGTATTCCCAGATCCGATGCGCGTTCGATCCGTTAAAGATCAGGAAGGTGACATCGTATACGCGCAGCATGACGGGTTGGTTTTCGCGGGAAAGCCGGTCGACAAGGGCGGACATCTGTTTGGAAAAATCCCAATAGAAGGAAAGCCACGAAGGGTTGACGGGAAGACCTTGCAGGGTATCTCTGTAATAGGAAGAAGGGAGGTCGACGTAACTCGAACTGGACACGGGAACACTCTTTTCCGGAGCCGGTCCCGACGAGATCCCGAATCGTTTGATCTCTAACCCCGGGCGGGCCAATAGCCGAAGGATGCGCTCTTTGAGCTCGTCTTTTCGGGCATTTCTTTGGAAAGTGATCCCGAGTCGTTTGGCGATATTGCGCAACTCGTAAATCTTCGGATTCTTCTCGATCTCTGATAAGATAGACTTTCTTGATTCTTCATCCACGTTGCTGGTTTGCTCTTCGCTAAGCGCTTCGATCAACTCGGACTTTCTCATTTTGTAGTAGCCTTTGATCTTCACTTTTTTTGCCATTTCCTTTAACTCCTCCACCGATTTTTTCTCCAATTCTCCGGACATCTCTCTCTCCCTCCTGTGGTAAACCCTTTCAACCTTCATCTGCGCCATCTAAAAGATGAAAATAGAGCAGATCTCCGCTCTCTATCTTTATTCTGACATTGTCTGCCGTCGCGCGGTTGCTGATAGTTCGTGTCTGGTCACGAAAAACGGATTCTCCTTTTAACCCGTAATCAAAACCGATTAAGGTGACCCCGTGACATTCCGTTAATGCGATAAAAGACCATCGATCTCGCGGCGCGCTTTGAAAAACACGCTCGACGGGACCTCGGCATATTCCCATGATCGTTTCGGTTCCCTGAGTGGTCAAAAACGCTTCCGCAATCATTCCGAACCCTTCCGTCAACAATAGCAGTGAAACAGTCGAGAAGGATTGATCCGGGCGTGAACCCCAAACACCTGACAATCCTATTTCGGAGCAAGATTCCGAAATTGCGCGTATTGCCAGTTCGCTATCCAGATAGTTTTTACTGAACGGAAAAAGGTGAATCTTCGTACGGTTGCGGCACGCCCACGCAATGTCGGATTCGGAGACGGAATCTCCGTCGCCAATCCATAGATCCGGCACGAGATCCAAGTCTTTCAGACAGCGCAATCCTCCGTCCACGGCCACGAGGTAATCATAGCGGCCGATAAAGTCCGCCTCGCGCGGAGAGATCGATCGCGATTGATCCGCGC
>JAAYCF010000047.1 GCA_012744415.1 Thermotogaceae bacterium | reverse complement strand
ATAATGGATCGAACCAACTTCCACCTCGCCCATCTCGCTGGCGATGACGGCGGTCAAAGGCCTCAACGGGTCGAACAAGCTTTGAGGAATGATCGCGGCTCCTCCCGAGACCATCAGGACAACCATCGTTTCGCCAATGACCCGATTGACTGTCAGGATGAGGGCGTTAACGAGACCGGACTTCGCCGCTCGCGATACTACCTTGAGAACGGCCGTCGAGCGAGTTGCGCCCAACGCCAAAGCCCCTTCTCGCAAACACGATCGAACGCCGGATAAAGCGTCGTATATTAAGGAGGCCGTAAACGGTAACGACAGAAGCGTCAATCCGATCATCGTCAAGAGCAGGTTTTCGGTAGAATAGATGCCGACCTTCAGAAACTGCGGTGAGATCATGACTAATAGAAAAGACCCGATGATAACGGACGGGACCCCCGAAAGCAAATCGATCGCTGACTTGATAAAGGTTTTTTCGAGGGGGCGCGCAAATTCATATAGGAAAAAAGCCAGTCCATATCCGAGTGGCAAGACGATAAGCGAAGTCCCCAGCGTCACGATGAGCGAATTGATGAGCATCACAAGCAAACCATACTCCGGCTCGCTATAGGTAGGATACCAGTTGGGAGAGGAGAGCATTTCCCACCCAGCCGTTTTGATCGCAGGCGCCGATTCTTTGAGGATAAAAAAGAAGAGTAGGGTTAGGACGAATATACCGGTAAAAGCGGCCATTTGGATGCAAAACGTCCGAAATTGATCGCTAAAGATTCTAAAACGCATGGATTCACCTCGATTCGGCATAATTATAGAACCTAACCATCTACCGGATGTATAGGATTATTAAGAAGTGTAAAGGGCGATCGGGAACTCGAAACCTCGCTTCGGTTAATTTTTTGATAACGATATTTGTTTTATCCTAAGAAAGGCTATAATAGTGAAAATAAAATTGCTTCACCGTAGGGGGTAAAGGATGTTTCCATTCGACGTTACCCAAAACCGGCAACCTAAAACCCAATATCCGATCTTCGCTTCAAACGGGATCGTAGCGACTTCCCAGTATTTAGCCGCGCAAGCGGGTCTAAGTATGCTCGAACGCGGAGGGAATGCGATCGACGCCGCGGTGGCGACGGCCATCGCGCTGACAGTGGTCGAACCCACATCGAATGGGATTGGCGGGGATGCCTTCGCGATCGTTTTGTTTGATGGCCAGTTATACGGATTGAACAGCAGCGGATATGCGCCAGAAAACCTATCCGCGGAGGTATTGAAACGGGATGGGCTGAAAGAAATCCCGCGATACGGACCGATACCGGTAACGGTCCCCGGCGCTCCTTCCGCATGGAAAGCGCTCCATCGACGATTCGGGCGTTTGCCTTTCGAAACGCTGTTCCAACCTGCCGTCGATTATGCTCAAAACGGATACCCTGTCTCCATTTTGACCGGGAAGGGATGGGAAAAAGCTTGTCAAACCTATCGCCGGCAATCTGATTCGTCTCTCTTCAAAGAATGGTTTCGAATCTTCGCCCCGTCGGGGCGCGCACCCCATCCAGGCGAACGGTGGGGTTCCGGCGATCATGCCGAAACTTTGAAGGAGTTGGCCCAGACCGGAACAGAATCGTTCTATACGGGTCGGCTTTCTCACGAGATCGTCCGGTGCGTTCGGGCTTTCGGCGGATATTTAGAGGCGTCTGATTTGGCGAACTTCCGGCCCGAATGGGTGGAACCGTTGCGCGTCGATTTTCGCGGGTATACCGTTTGGGAGCTGCCTCCCAACGGACAGGGGATCGTGGCGCTAATCGCTTTGGGGTTGCTTGAGCGCTTGCCTCTCGAATCCTTTTCGGTAGCACAACGAACGCACTTTTCGATAGAAGCCGTTAAGCACGCTTTTCAAATCGCATTAGAGAAGATTGGAGAACCGCGATCTATGCCGGATGATCCGCGCTTCTATTTGGATAAAGGCTCTCTGGATGAGGGATCGAAACACTTATCTTTAGGATCGGTATCTGACCCTGCCGACGCGAGCCAACCGGGGGGGACGGTCTATCTTTGCACGGCGGACCGCTCCGGAAATATGGTTTCGTACATACAAAGCAACTATATGGGTTTTGGTAGCGGTTTAGTGGTCCCGGGTACCGGTATAGCCTTACACAATCGAGGGTGCAACTTTTCGCTTCAGAGCGGTCACCCAAACTGTTTGAGGGGGAAGCACCGCCCCTATCACACGATCATCCCCGGATTCCTTAGCCGGGGAAACGAGTGGGTGGGACCTTTTGGCGTGATGGGAGGGTTTATGCAGCCCCAGGGGCACACGCAGCTTCTCCTAAAACTTCTGCTGGAGAAGGAACAACCGATGGATGCTCTAAACGCGCCCCGGTGGCAATGGATGAAAGGCCGTTCGGTCACATTCGAAGAGCCATGCGATGCGGGAGTGCTCAAAGAGTTGACGGGTATGGGGCATCAAATCGAGACGGTTCCGTCTTCGGCTTTATTCGGAAGAGGGCAAGTGATCTGGCGAACGGCATATGCTGATGGCGCGCCTCCGGTTTACTGCGGGGGAACCGACGGGCGGTCCGATGGTTGCGTCGCCGCTTATTGATCGGTATCGTCGCATCGCGTTTATTCTTAAGGATCGTGGGATGATGGTCAGAAAGAGAGGGACGTTTATATGATTGCGAAGAGCGAAAAAGAAGTTGAGAAAGAAGTATCGAGAATGAAAAGAGTCCGATCCGCGTTTGATCTGGTCCACCCGCGGATGGGAAAGGTATTTTTTCCATGGTTGCTTCAACATCCAAAGTATTTGCGGCATGCCTTTACAATGCTTAAGGCCTTTGAAAAAGCTGAAGAGAAGAGGGACCAACAGTTATCCCGAGGGCTGTTGATCCCTCCCGTCGTGATTCTCAGTATCACCTCGCGCTGTAATCTTTTTTGCAAAGGGTGCTTTGCATCAGCTACGGGAACGGTATCTCACGGCCAGATGGATACAAAGGGAGCGCAACCGGCGCCTTCACTCGATTACGTCCAGTGGAAACGCATCATCACGGAAGCGGCGGAGGCGGGCGTATTCTGCTTTTTAGTCGCGGGGGGCGAACCATTCTTATTCCCCGAGATGTTACGGCTGGTACGTGATTTTCCTCAATTGCTTTTTGTGGTTTTTACTAACGGAACAGTGATGAGTGATGCCATCCTTCACGATCTGAAAAGCGCGAGCAACCTGCTGGTAGCCGTGAGTCTTGAAGGCGACGAAACGTTAACCGACCTTCGGCGCGGAAAAGGAACCTACTTCAAAGCGATGGAAACCCTCCGGATTCTCGAAAAAAACGGAGTTTTGAACGGGATCTCCGTAACGATCGATCGACTGAACTATCGTTTTTGGGAGAAGGAAGAGCATATCGACCACTTTATCGAGAACGGAGTCCGTATCGCTTTCCTGACGGAGATGATTCCGGTGGATGGCGGGGAAGATTGCCCGAATGCTTCTTACGGTTTGGCTCAAGCAACGATGCTGACAGACGAAGAGCGGGCAGCCTTCCGTCAGCGCGTGTTGTACTACCGCGAACACAAGCGTCTATTTATCATTCACTCCCCGGGTGACGAAGAAAAATTCGGCGGGTGCGTATCCGCTGGTAAAGGATTTATTCATATCACGCCTTACGGGGATGTTACCCCGTGTCCGGTCTCGAATATCGCCACGCACAATCTAAAATCATGCTCCTTCGAAAGTGCGATGGGCAGCGAGCTGTTCAAGCGCATTCGCGAAGAGGAAACCCTTCTGGAAACCGGGAATGGCCCATGCGCCTTGTTTTCTCATCAAAAAGAGGTGGAGTCCCTTCGAAAAGAGGTGGGCGCCTATCGAACGGGAGGATAGCCTGCGGGCCAATGACGTCTATTTCGGGGGTTCCTTCAATCCCATTCATAACGGCCACATTCTGTTGGTTCAGCACTTGCTTGAGTATGGATGGGTTCGCCGGTGTTTGATCGTTCCGACCGGCGCTTCTCCATTCAAAGAAGGCCAGAAGGAATATCAGTCTTTTAATCGGCGGCTCAGTTGGGTTGAGAAGGCCTTCGAAGACATGGAGCGTGTGAGTATTCTAAGGCTGGAAGCGCCTTATCGCGATGAAGATGGTCGCGTGCGCTCTGTATTTTATACGAACGAAACGTTGGAGCGCTTTTATCGGTCGAACGGCTATTACCCGTATCTGGGGATCGGGTCGGATGCGCTCGGATCTTTCAACCGCTGGAAGGATTGGCAAGCGTTGTTAAAAAAAACTAAGATCGTTGTTTTTGGCCGGAAAACCGAATTCCCACCGTCGGAGAATGAGGCATGGCTGGCGGCTTACTGCCATCGTATCTATCGTTTGGATACTCCGGTGTTCGAGATCTCCTCAACCTGCATTCGCGAGCGCGCTTTTGCCGGCAAGAGCCTGCGCGGGTTCGTGCCTTACTCGATTGAAAAAGAGATCGGAGAATCGTATCGCGAGCGCGCGCTCCACGATCCGGATTCTTCGACCCCTTCTTAAGGCTAAACCTTAGACCTCAGGCTTCAGTTGGTTTTACGGACGGTTTTCAAAGCGTCGACATAGACCGGGTAGATGACCCAACCGGAAACTTTCGAAGAGAGGATCACGATCTCTTCCGGTTCCATCACCCAGAAGGCGACCGCGTTTTCGACGAGTTCTTCCAGAATGTTGTGAATGAAGGGCAATCTCTTTTCAGGATCTGAGACGGCGAGCGAGGCATCCAACAGACGGTCGATTTCGGGAATAAAGACGTTCATATAGTTCCGATTCGAATTTTGGTAGAAACGATCCAACAGCAGATATGGATCCGCTTCCCCAACGTGTCCGATTACGGTAGCCTCATACTCGCGCGCGCCGTAAACGTCGGAAAGCCATTTGCTCCATTCAACAATCTGCAAATCTGCCTTGAAACCGGCTTCGTTTAGCATTTGTATGATCACTTCTCCCGTACGGATATGGAACGGATAGAGTTGGGCGATCTGGATAGTAAATGGACATCCATTAGGATACCCTGCCTTCTTCAGCAATTCTTTCGCTGTGTTAGGATCATAAGGATACCTTTTTGAAAAATCCCGGTAGAAATAGTCTTCCGGGGGAAGATGGGTGTAGAGGGGTTTGGCAAACCCTTCGGCGACCAAATCAATGCACAGATCCCGATCGATGGCGTATTGGAGGGCTTGCCGAACCTCCAGCCGATCGAAGGGAGGTTTTTGATTGTTCAAAGCCAGTACTTGCACCAAATTCATCGGCGCTTTTAAAATCACGTAATCGGGGTTTCGCTCAAATTCATAGAGGCTGGAAGCGTCCGCTTTTGGGATAACGTCGATTATTCCAGATTGAATCGCGATCAATCGCGAGTTCTCGTCAGGAATGATCCGAAAAAAAGCTTCATCGAGATAGGGCAGCCCCTCCTGATGATATCTGTCGTTCTTGATGAGATGGAGATACTGGTCTCTCAGCCATTCTTTGAGCATGAAAGGTCCGGTACCGATCGCGGAGGAATCCAGCTGCTCTTTCGTGGCGCCTTCCGGGACGATGTATATTTTCGATACGAGAGCCAAAAACGGGGCGTAGGTTTGCTTTAAGCGAAAAACAACCGTTGCGTCGTCTTCTGATGAAACCGATTCAACAACCCGATAATTCGATGCTTTGGGATATCCGGTCTCCGGATTCAAAATCCGTTGAAAAGAATAAACCACATCGGATGCTGAAAAGGCTTTCCCGTTGTGGAAGACGACATTATCTTTAAGAAAGAAACGGTACTCTCTCCCATCTTCCGACACGGTGTAAGACCTGGCGAGAACGGGAACCAGCTCTCCGGCAGGGTTAACTTCCAATAGGGCTTCATACAGGTTGTATAAGATCTCGAAAGTAAGGGCGCCCGTCGCGCGATGCGGGTCGATCGTCTCGGCAGGATCCGAAGGAATGGCTATTTGAACGCGATGGCTCTGTGGCAGGGCGAACCCGGATATCACGAACAACAGAGATAAAAGGATCGCCATAATCCGATAACGGGATTTAATAAACATGGTGCGTAACACCTCCCTATTCCTGTGCGTTATTTTTCGCAAAGAATGATGACCCACTATACGATCGAAATATCAATCGAAGATAGAGATAGATGAACTTTTATGAACCGCCCGCTCTTGCAGACGAACACGCTGCAACAACTGCTTTTGTATCGCATCTCCGGATTCTCCCGAGACCAAATCGGCGGATAACGCGCGGTCCCCATTAGCTAAAAGGTATTGAAGCTGGCTGTTGCGGATACTCTCGAAATGCAACTGGCACATTCCCCGCAAAGCGTTCTCAAGAAACTTTTTTTTTCGTCGCAAAGTCTCTTCACGCTCGATGGTTCGGCCCGCAAAAGGTGTATTCGGTTTGGGGATGAGGGGGTTGAAGCTCATATGAATCTTGTAAAACCCGAGCTTTCGCCATTCCTCTACCAAACGGGCGAACTCGAACAAATCCGTCTCAGTCTCTTCTTCGACACCGAAAAGGCAATAACATTTCACTTCGCGAAAACCTGCGCGGGCGATGCGCTCCAGCGCGTCGGCGAGTTGGGTGTCCGTGATCCCTTTGTTCAGAACGCGACGCATCCGCTCTGTCGCCGCTTCGGGCGCAATGGTGATTGATTGCTGCTCTCCTTGTCGCAATCCAGAGAGAAGAGCGTCCGAAATCGATTCCAAACGGATCGAGGAGAAACTGAAAGACAGGGAAGATTGGTCTAAAAACTCCAGCAGTTGAGAAAGGTGCGGATAGTCGGTGGGGGTCGCGGAAATAAACCCGAATCCCGGCGTTTTTCCGGTGATCGCCTGTTCTCGCTCTATCAGTCCCCCGATTTCTCTTTTTAAGTCTTCAAAAGGAAGGAAGCGCGCCGGAGAACGCGTGAAACCGGTGACGCAAAAAAAGCAACGCCGTAGACACCCTCGCCCGATCTCGATAAGCGCTTTGTGTCCGAACGGTCCTCTCGGGTGAATGAAGCTGGAACGGCTTGGATAGTGGTTGAGCGAGGAGAAAGAGGCGATAACCCGATGCGATTTCTCGAGTGGCGGCAGGGCGATCGGAGCCATATCCGATACCGCTTCCAGCAGTCCCCGCCTGTTTTTTCCTTTCGCCATGGCGGTAACGATCTTTTGAGCCAGCTCTGGAAGGGATTCCTCCGCATCGCCGTAAAGAATGATATCGGATAGATCCCATAAAGGGAGTGCATTGAAATAGGTGAGCGATCCGCCGATGAGGATGAACGGATGACCCTCTTTTCTTTCGGCGCTTTTAAGCGGCACCCCTTTTTTTCTAAGCATCTCTAAAATGTGAAAGATGTCCAGTTCGAAATGGACGGAGAAAGCCCAGATCTTAAACTCGTCGATAGGGCGAAAAGAATCGAGAGAATAGTACTTCGTGAAAGACGGATCATAAAAAAACCGCTCGCAATTGACCCCTTCGACGCTATTGAAGATCTGAAACGCTTTATGGTATCCTAAATTGCCGACCGTATGGTCGTAACCGGAGGGGAAGACAAGGGCCACATCAACGTCCCCATAACCCTTATGCCGGTCGTATCGGGTTTCTTCATCGGAAAACGCCTTGACGGTTGAAAACTCCGCAAAGTCAGCGCTGTTCCGTGGTTTTCTCATAACATCTTTTTTTGAATGTTTCTACCAATAAGGTCTTTTGACAGAACGACCCGGCTTATGCGGCCGTTTGCTATCTCTTCGTGTTCGTCGTATGCGACGAACAGAAAGTTGATGTGATTCCGTAGCGTATTCTCTACGGATAAACGAACCGTTATTGAAGAACCTAACGGCGTCGGCGCGAGATGCCGATAATCGAGATCGGTGACCGCGAAGGCCAATTCCCCTCCGAAGACGTTTTCGACCAAAAACTGATGGCT
>JAAYCF010000381.1 GCA_012744415.1 Thermotogaceae bacterium | reverse complement strand
GCGACTTTCGGAAACGACACCTCGTATTATTTCGCAAATGGAGGCGAGCCTGAGAGTTACATCCGGGAAGTGTCCGTGTGGAAGCAGGAATCAACGAACCTATCCCTCTTGTTCACGGTAAAAAATGATCATACGTTGCTTGTGGAAGGAAAAGGATATGAAAGGGACGGTTCGGTTGCGGACTTTGGCCCCATCGAAATGCCAATTCCCAGCGGAGAGGCCGTAACGGTCGGACCGATCCGTTTTGATGCTTTACATATAGGGGGAAGGCTGACATCAGGAGATAAGTTCGTTATCAATGTCGCGGCTAGAGCGGGAAATGAGAACGCTGCTGCTACTCACGGGGATTTGACGGAGTCTGATCAAGCGGTCAAAATTACCGGTACCCCGTTCCAAGTAAGCCAATCGCGAACGGAATACCGATTTGATGCTGGGGCCCTGAATGGAAAAGAGCTGAACCTATTGGGCTATTTTGTTCATCCCGTCATAGGTGGCTCGGATACAGGAGTTTATACAGGGACCTTGAATCTGCAAACTGGCGCGGCCGGGTTCGTCGGGGGATTGAAGGTGGACGGACCGCAAGCGGTTCATCTGGACGTAAATTACTCAGGGCGTTTCGATCACTATGCCGGCGCGCTCGTCAACGACTACGCTTTTGCCCGTTTGAAACCGAATGAAGCCGTACAATCGATTATCGCCGCCATCGAATACGAACCGTTGTCTTCGTATAACGGTTCGGTGATATTCGAAGCGCTACGAGTCGATGAAGACGGCGTTGTATTGCGCGCCCAAGCGCATCTCTACGATGTCAACGGCGGTTATCAGTATGGTGAAGAGGGATATTTACGCGTCGGAAAAGAGAACGCGAACCTTACGTTATTTCAGAAACCCGGCTTCGAAGGAATCACCTTCGATCGGTTCAACTTCGAAAACCTCGATCGTCTGGTTTCTGGGGACCGTTTTACCGTAACGCTCAGCGCGAATGCGGAGATCCCGGGAGAAAACTTCGACGAGCTGTTTTTGTTCTCTGAAGATTATCCGGGTACGGTCTATCCGATGGGGTGGCGTTTTCGCGACGGAACGATCGATAACCGGACCACGACGGTAAAATTGTTTCAGATTGGCTCCGGAACAACCGCGACAGGAGCCGCCTCTCGCGGATCGATTCGAGAAGGCGAGATGACCTTGGTCTTCAAAGACTTTCACGGAGGGACGACCGAAGGAATCGAGGGGAACGAGAAGACTCCCCGGGTGATCGAGAACACCGTTCAATTCCTATCGCAACTCCAGACGGGTGCCGATATGGGAACCGCAAACCGACACAGCCGTCTAATGGATATCGCCGAGTTCTATGGATCGAACGGCGCCTTTTTATTGGAGAAACCCCAATTACTGACTTTTACGTACGAAGGGCAGAGCCGGACCGTCCTTCTAAACGCTCAGGAAACCTTCCAAGATGTGCTCGATCGCATCAACCGGATTTTTTACGAAGATTTCGGCCAAGATCGCAGAATTCCCCAAGAACAGTCCGGTTCGTTTGCGTCTTTTGCGGATCAAGACAGTTTATTCGGGGGATTTGCCGGCCCTAAAGGAAGCTTTACGATACAATCCGCAGTGGCAGGAAAAGAAGGGGAAATAACCGTATTCGGCGACACCGATCTCTTGAAGGCTCTTGGATTGCAGACACTTCGGGGATCTCAAGAAAGAGCCGTGCAGTTGACCGTCCGTGACGCTTTAACCGGATCCCTTATACAGAATGGATTGAAAGGGCTTACCGGGCAAGCGATCGCCCTTGGAAACGATCCCAATTTGCCACTAATGTTTTCATCTCAATTCGGAGAGTCGAAAGCCGAATACGACTCGAATTTGAAATCCTTTTTATATAGCCAGGAAGAAGCTCAACCCATCTTCGTACATCTGTCAGACCGCGCTCAAACGCTTCACGTCGGATCGGACGCGAATCAAAGCGTTCAATTCCGTATCGGGGGTATGGACGCGAAGCATCTGAACGTTTCGGGACTTAACGTTCTGAGCAACGAAACGGCGCAAAAGGGGATCGGTTCGGTCGATCGGGCGATCCGGTATGTTGCGAGTTACCGGTCGGCCTTAGGAGCCTTGCAAAACCGTTTGGGCAAAACGATCGCTGTTCTCGGTACGAATGCCGAAAACCTGACGCGGTCGGAAAGCCAAATCCGGGACGCGGACATCGCCAAAGAAACGATCAGCTTCGCCAAGCAGCAGCTTTTAGTGCAAACGGCGCATTCAATGGTGGCTCAAGCCAATCAACTCCCTAAAACCGTCCTCGATTTGCTCAATCCCTGAATTTTTATTTCAGGCTCTCTTCTCTTTGATCGCTTTCGGGACATCACCGTTTCTGCAAAAAACAAACCCCCTCGCGGGGGTTAGGGGGGTTCTCGTCGGGGGAATTCTCTTTTTATTTTCCCATTAAGGATATTTGATGATATTATACGCTGACTCGGACAAAATGTCAAGTTTTTTCATTGGACTCTCGTCGTCTACATTAGAAGATCGATAGGCGGAACCTTTACTGGATAAATCGGATACTTGAAAAATCGAGAATGATTTTCGATCATCTTACTACTGCGAAGCAAAGACGTTGAAACGCGTGTGATCGGCTATATATAGGCCTTTCGTGAAGCGTTTGCAATTTGGTTAGCTGGGGTTTATCTGGGAAACCTTCGCCCGACTTTAGTTTAATGTCGTAAAAATAAGGAACGCTTATAGAGGGTTATCTGGTTATTGAAAACCGACGATGAACCGAGATAAAGTGGCTTATGATGAGCCGTTGACGGAGCGCCCAACTTGAGTTGGGCATGGTTTTGATTCGATTGTGGTTTCGTCATAAGAAATCGCCCCTATAACGAGACAATAACTTAAAACCGCTTAATAAGCCGAACTGAAGTCTCACCTATTGGAAAAACATAGCTGTGGCGCTCCGAGGCGCGAGACCGTTTTTTTCTCTAGTCATTTCGACGCGAGTTAGGAAAAGCGCCTTATAGAAAATCGGACATTTTGTATGGGTTGATTCGGATCGTGAAGAAATAAATTCCAAGCGCGAAACCGCGAATCCGAGACGGGATACCGATTGTGAGAGCGACAGATTGGACATTCCGGCTTTTTGTGATACAATAAAGCGGTTTCACCTCCGAGTTTAAACGCCTGCGAGACGGATATGGCTTTAAACCGGCGATTCGTCCTGATTTCTACCACAGGGTAAGACTGGAAACGGTCTTGCCTCCCGAATTTGGAAAGGAGGAGAAATGAAACGGGTTATTTTTTGCGCAATCCTGTTTTG
>JAAYCF010000380.1 GCA_012744415.1 Thermotogaceae bacterium | reverse complement strand
TTCGTTTTAAGAGTATTGAAGAGTATCAAAGGTTATTAGGAAATAACGGGTTCCTAATGACCAGCGCGAAAATCGTCAAACATACCGCAATCATCGAAGGGAAAGCAGGATGATTAACTCTAAGAGCGACGAAAATAGCCGCCCCGTAGGCTTAACTTATGCGCCGATGAACTTCGAAAGTTCGCAGTTTTTACGTAGAAGCCGCTTCTTTTATCCGCTTCGTGTCATGATTCGATTAGCATTATTCTACGACGACTTCGATCGTATATACTTTTATCGGTGTGGGTGAACCAGATCGATAAAGAGAGAAAACGACGGCGCACGGTCCGTTCTGCAATGATTTGAAGAGCCAAGCGCCGTTTTCTTTTCCGAGAGCGGCAAGCACTTCCGGGTTCGAAAGGGTGACATCCCAAAGGCCATCGGCCTCTTCTTGCAAAGGAAGACTGATTTGCACCATGCATCCATTTTCCACCTGATGGCTCCCGATTTTTATTTCTCTAACCTCAGGTGTGCTTGATTGAAAGAGCAAAGGGGTTACCAACACGTTCGGAACGTGGCTGCGGAGGATCGTTTCAAAGCAGCCGTCCTGTTTCATCGTATCCAGGGTTTTTTGCAGGTTGTAGACTATCGTCGGATCCGTTCCTTTTGAGGCCGCGATGTAGAAATAATTCGACTGAACTTCAAACAACGGCCGTATCCTATCCATCGTGTACCCGGTTTCTTCGACAAGCGATTGGACTGTAAGGTCTGTAAAGATCGCCAACGTTACTTCGCCGTTGATGAGTTGACGCACGTTTTCCGAAGGATGGAGGGAGCTTCTCAAGTTTGTGAACCCCTTTTCCTGAAGCAATTGTTCAGTCCACCAATTCTTTGTCGTCGCGATAGACGATACCGATTTCGCGCTTCCAAGATTTTCTATCGAGACGTCAGAGTCCGATCTCGCATAGAGATAAGCGGTGTTTCTTCCGACCGGTCCGATCCATTCGAAAAGCCCCTCTCGTTGTGGTGTCTGATCCATGCTGAACAATAAGATGCCGGGTAGGTGCGACGCCAATTCGTAACCGATGGACCATGGCACCAGAATCGGTTCTTCCTCGAGCCCGTTTCGTCTTAAAGCTTCTTCGACGATACGCGTCACGAATCCCGTCGGTTTTCCATTTTCACCTGCGTAAGTCACGGGCGGGTATTCTTCCGTCAAAAGCGTTAACTGTCCAGGTACGGGATTTTCGGGCAACCATTTTTGATAGAGGATCCGGAACTTTCCGGTTTTCTTTAGACGATCCAGACGCGCTTGCCAATCGCTTACGGTTTCTTCCGGTATGTTTCGTGAAAATCCGATGTACATCATATCCAGATTAAGAGGAACGGAACTTCTCAACCCGGTTGATGAAGCGCTCCGCCCTTCAAGCAGATGGGATAACACGGAATCATCAAAAGGCGCAAGGGTAATGGCGCCACTTAAAAGGTTCTCAAGCAATTGCTTTTCATCCTCGAAATAGACAAGGTTTTTAAAACCTTCTCTTTCAAGTAGCTGGGTCGAATAAAAGGCTTTTACGACGCCAATCGATTCGATCGTTTTCGCTTCCTCGAGTGAAGCGATTTTCTGAAAAAAGAAGGGTGATGCATATAGATGTGTCATTGCGATCGCGATAGGTC
>JAAYCF010000046.1 GCA_012744415.1 Thermotogaceae bacterium | reverse complement strand
GGGTCTTTCAACAGCTCGTTGATCAAAGATGACTTCCCGGCATTGACGTACCCGCAGAATCCGTTTAGGTTGTTCCGAACCAGGATATCTTTCAAACCAGGTAACCCGTAACGATTCATCGCGCTGACGGGGAATAGCCGTTCGCGTTCCAGTCGGTAGCTCGTCGCTACCCTGGTTTTTACCATCTCGGCCGACAGGGCGCGGGGAAGAAGGTCGAATTTATTCAAGAGAATCATCGTTCGAGAAGGCAATCGGTCAAGAAAATCGGCGTTCAGCGTCCCCGTTAGATCGGTTAAATCGGCAACATAAAAGACACCACCGCACTTTTCGAGCGTTTCCACGACCTTCTCCGGCGAGAAATACCGGCTAACGAGTTGAAAATGAGAACCATAGTGCCTGATTCGAAAACATCTTTGGCAAAGCGGTTTCTCGTATTTTTCGAATAGCTCCGGAGGGACATAACCCGGCATGTCTGCATTCTGGGATTGCAGGGCAACGCCGCATCCCTCACATTTCAGCGTTTTCGGCATGTCTGCCCATCCTTTCGGCTCCAAAGGCGAGTCGGTGTTCCCCGGTTGATTGATCGGTTTCTCCTGCGGTCGAACAGGATTTAGGAACGGAAAACTGCACTTTCGTCCGATCGCCTGTCTCTTTAATCTTTGGTTTAAAATGGATAAAGGAGATCAATTTCCTTTCGAAAAACCGAAGGATCTTTGTCGCCCAAAACTCGTTATGAAGATCCAGCGCTTCTACTTTGATGGTGTAGAGGCGAAGAAGGTTGCCGCATAGAATATCTGTGAAGAGCTGGTCTCCGATGATGACCGTCTTCTTTGGATCCTGGTTCGCCTTTTTAAGGCATTCTTTCATCTTGTATGGAAAGGGTTTCAACATCTTTCCGTGGATCACCAGTTCTTCCCCGAGCTGCTTTTTAATGGTTTGGAGTCTGTCGATTTTTGAAGAATTCGACAAGATAAAGATACGGAACCCAACCTGCTTGAGACGGGTGAACAGCGCTTTGATCTCCGCATCCAACGATTCCCCGCGCCACGGAAGCAGCGTATTGTCGAGATCAAAAATGATCGCATCCAAGTGATGCGCGGCCAATTGCTCGTAGTCGATGGAGAATACCGAACGCGCATATTCATGCGGACTGATGAGATGCGTCAAACGAAAAAACCAACCGATCGTGTAAAAATAAATCTTATAGAAAACGACCGGAATCATACTCACAACGTATGCGAGAACCGCCGAACATTTTTTTGTCGCGTTCTCCAGTTTCGCCGTGTAGGGGTTAACCAAGAACGTATGCATCATCAATCGGTTGCCCACGATGATATCCGTAAAAAACAGATCGCCGATCAGAACCGATTGAGACGGCGCCGCGCCTGCGCGTACGACGACATCCCTCAGTTTCTTCACACCCGGTTTCCGCATATTCCCGAAAACCCCCACCCGTTCATCGATCCCTTTGCGTATCTCTTCCGCGCGCTTTAGCGGCGCGTTGCTGATGATAGCGATCGAAAACCCGATATCGATTAAGTCGGAGAACAGACTTTTCGTTTCGCTGTCCAACAAAGGACTCTTCCAGGGGGCGAGGGTGTTGTCATAGTCGAAGAACAGAAAGCGGAAGCCTTGGCGGTACAAACGTTCATAGTCTATCTCGTGGATAGAGGATGCCCGGTCTTTGGGCGCCGGAAGGCTAAGGATATCCCGGATTCGGTTCATACCGTATGATTTCCAGGGGTAACTCTTCTTTGATCAATTCCAGCATCTGTAACGCCTCTTCTAACAAACCGGCCGGAACGATCACCTTCACAGCCCCGTCGATAAGTTCGGAATGACGAATATTGATCAGGTGTTCTTCCGCCTCTGCCAAATAACCGAGGATATGGGTCTCTTCCACGGGCATTTTTACATAGATGTCATACTCCAGTATCCCTTCTTTGTTCTGAAAAGGTCGTTCCGGTTTCAGAATCGCGCACCTCATTTCGTTTAAACAAAAAACATTAGAATTTAAATCCGACGGTCAGGAAGTAAACGAATCCGTCTTCTTGCCATTTCAACCCGGCTCCCATCATCAGGGACCAGATCTGGATTTCCAATTCCGAAGCCGCGTAAAGATCGTTATCGTATCCGGCTTCCGCGATCGCGCGTATGTGAAAGGGTTTCATATAAAACGCCTGCGTTTCGAGCCGAACTTTGCCATACGGGTTCTGATTGTACCCTAAAACGGCGAAAAGGTTCGTCCGTATCGGCTTGATCGTGAAACCGACTTTCGCGGTGATGTCGAAGGTGGTGTCGGGGAGTGAGATGCCGCTAAATACCGACAACCATAAGGGCTCAAAGTATATCTTAAAGCCGGGGCCATAAGAATGCCCGTTATCGGCGCCGAGAGTAAGAGAAAAGTGCCGTTCGATGCCCGGATACCAAACCAAATGCGGCAAGGGATAGGGGTAGAGGAAATCGATCCCGGTATCCATACTCTTGAAGGGCCATTCTTTTTGTATCGCCGAAAGTCCGAAAACGCCGTCTTTTAGGAACGGACGGAAGGAGAATCGGTCTTTTTCCAGCAGGAATGAGACGTCTTCTCCGGAAATTTCCGCTCTGACGACCGCATCACCCAACAAAACGGCCGCTTGGTAGTTTTGACCAAAGCCTTTTTCGAAGAAAAGATCGTTCGATTCCAACGAGATCAGAAAATCCAACGTGCTGTCTATCCCAAACCGTACGGAAACGGGGTGTTCCATTGTGTTTTTTCCCTTGGGGTTCGGTATCTCGGCCGAAAGGGGAAAGGCGATTTCTTGCGTCTGCTCAAGGGTTTTAACTCCTTGCTCGATCGCGACCATTTTCCTTTTGGAGGGAAAAATTTCGATCGGCAAGACAAAACTGAGCGCTTGGGTCATATCGCGCGCAGGGGGAGTGACGACAAGCGGGGGGGCGTCCGAAAACCGTTTGCCGGCTTTCCGAGGGTCGGGTATCTCTCTGATTGTAAACAAAACACGCTTCTGGAACGGGATAACAATCGTTACTTCTTCCTTGAAGCGTATCGGTCGCATCTTTTTATGCGTCAGAGTCAACTCGGCCGCGAAGGATACTTCTTCACCGATCATTGCGATCGGTCTCTGATAGGCGGGATAGATCTCAAAAACGCGTTTTTCCAAAGGGTCGATTGTAATCAGTTCCAGCCGGAACAGAACGCGCGGCGCCTTCAACAAGGTTTCCGGCAGCTTTCCCGTAATCGTAAAACTCACTTCCGAACCCCATAAGGCGCCCGCGAAGCCGCTAATTATCAATAATAAAAAGAACTTCGCCGCTATACGGCTAAGACTGAAGCGTTTCTTTCCTCTCACCGTCTTCTCCGATCACCCAAAACTTAGTCGTCCTGTTCTTGCCGCTATTTTTTGAGTAATACAACGCCTTATCGGCATCGACAATTAACGCTTGATGGTTTTCATATCGTGTCTTGTCAGTGCTGGAGACACCGAAGCTGATCGTTTTCGGTACCCCTTTTGTCTTCTCTTTGATCGATTTTGGCAGGAAGGTTTCTTCCTCGATGGATTTGCGGATGCGTTCCGCCATCCGATAGCCCTCTTCACCGGTCGTGTTCGGAAGGATCAGGATAAATTCCTCACCCCCGTATCGACCGATGATGTCGTATTTGCGGCAATTGTTCCGCATCGATTGAGCGACCGTTACCAATATTTCGTCTCCCGTTTTATGGCCATATCGATCGTTGAATTGTTTGAAGTCGTCCAAATCCCCCATAACCACCGAAAGGGGAGAGTTCATTCTCAACGCCTTGTCCATTTCCTCATCCAGCCGTTGGTTAAAGTACCACCGCGTATACAGCCGCGTCAGCGGGTCGAGAATAGAAGATTTGTATGATATCGCGTTACCGATCGCCATGGACATAATGGGTTCAAGGTAGTCGATAAACGAGATATATTTCTCGTACTCTTCGTTGTCGAGCCTCAAGTTTCGATTGGAGATATACAAGATCGCTTTTTTCGTATCGTCGATGAAAAACTCCGTTCGGCATTCAAACGGATCCGGGGCGCTGAGGCTCTTCTTCGTCAACATCTCTTGGACGAGATCTTCGCTGTCCGTCGCGTCTAAAACGATCGTGCTCCGGTAAAGAACCAGCTGATGGGCGATAACGAGAATGCCCGCCCGATTGACCGGAATGCTGGCCGTAATCCAATTGGTGAATTGGTCTAAAACCTCTTTGGGGTCGGAAGATGCGGTGAGTATCTTCGAAAAGTTCACGATCTGACGTAGTACGGAGATCTCGTTGTTTAGCTTCACGAGGCTTTTTTCCAATTTATCAAAGGTTTCTTTGGCTCTTTGCGGATAGATCCCCTCCGTATGTATTTCGGAGGACATCGCCGCCATCAGGTCTTCAAAAGCGGCTTCGGTGTCGAAAAACCGTTCTCTTAACCATTTGCACGCCTGGTTGAGCGAGGATTGCTTGTAAAGATCGTAGGCGTCTCGGGCAAATTTGGCGGATTTCTTCACGTTCCCGGTTTTTTCATAAAAAAGAGCCATCGTTTCGTAGATCATCGCCAAAGACAGCTTCGTATGCGATTTTATTAGTTCGGAGGCCGTTGACTCGAGATGTTGCTCTAAGGCATCGGGTAGATGCTCTGTCAATTTGTCGACGAAAGCGAGGGCGACCTCTTCTTGCCACAACTGGTTATTCTTTTTGAAGAATTCAAAGGCGGAACGGATGCTTTCCGGGGTACGCGCGCGATGGATCGAAATGACGTCTTCGAACCCGTATTCCATCATCGCTTCGTGCGGTGTTTCGAGTAGTTTCTCCAGAGAAAGATAATCCCCATTAAACAGGTACAGCATAGCGGTCAATC
Organism: Thermotogaceae bacterium; assembly: GCA_012744415.1. Taxonomy (GTDB): domain Bacteria; phylum Thermotogota; class Thermotogae; order MWEM01; family MWEM01; genus MWEM01. Next base: position 2,659 of record JAAYCF010000046.1, on the reverse strand, counting down.
GGGCCGCCATTCCGATGAAGGTCCGATTGTTGGACATTCGCCGGGCGCAGTCGTAATCTTCGAGCGCTTCCTCCCATTGTTTGTTGTAGGCGTGGTAAAGCCCTTCGATGATATAGCTTCGGGACAAGGCGTCTTTTTCATTGAAGATCTGCGCGATCTCCCGCGCCTTTTCCAAGTAATCGAACATTTTCGGAATCTCGCCGCTGTAAAGAAAACCAAAGGCAAGTTCCAACGTGGGTTGAAGCGTTTTACGGACCGAATAGAAGGTCTTGGACACTTTTATCGCGTTCTCGAAGAGCGGTTGGGCGTAGCCCGGCCCGAAGGTAAAGAGAATATTTCCTGCGGTCACGAACACATCCGGCAATAAAAAAGTCAAATTGCGCTTTTTCGCCCGCGTAATATTGGCTTCGCATATCGAATAAGCGGTTTGCCAATTATTTTTCCGATAATAAGCTTGCGCGATGAGATCATAGGCTAATACTTCCAGCCTTTGGTGAATATCCGTTTTTTTATTCCTGACGCGTAAAAGGAGAGCGTTGAGCAACGTCAAAGCGCCGTCCAACTCACCGGTTTTCACTTTCATCAGCGCCCATTCGAACAGAATCTGGCAAACCCATACCGAGTCCGGAAAACCGTCGGATTTTGACATTTCGTACTGTCGAGAGCAAATCTCCTCCACTTTCGCGTACTCTTCCTTGAGGATGAGATTCGCCAAGTACAGATAACGGTAATTATCCGCCCCGTCCAAAACTTTTTCCATATCCTCGGGAAAAGGTTTTCCGTCATAGACGCAAAGCGAGGCATACCAACCGATCATCGTAGCGGATATTTCCTCGGGTTTCAGCAGTTGGAAGACTTCCTCCATATACTCCCGGGCCGTGTCGAACCCTTCGTTTTCTCGAAAAGCCTTTCGCGAGGCAGAAAGGTAGACTTTCGCGGCCATTCGCACCTCTGAAATCTCTTTGTAATGCCAAGCCTTCTTGTTCAACTGTGTCCCTTGCTCCGCGAACCGGCGATGCAATTGGAGGCGCAACGCTTCTGGGCACAGCGCGTAGGATTGCTCCCATATTTCTCGTAAAGAGAATCGGAATGCTTTATCTTCCGGGAAGATTAATCCAATATCCTGAAAGCGCCAGAAAAATCGTTGCATCCGATCCAAAGGCATACCGATCGCTTCGCTTAGCGCATCAAGCTCTTCGGTGGTGAACTTTTCCGAGAGGCAAGCGATTTTGGATAAAAGCGCCTGTTCTTCCTCTTTCAACGAGGAAAAAACCGCCGAAACGTAATCTCCGAATCCGTCGATCGAAGTCATATTCTGGGAGAGAACCCATCTCCCCTCTTCAATGAAAAGCTTCCCCGATCCGTGGAGCAAATTGAGCAGGCTGATGATGTATCCCGGATACCCGCCCGTGATCTTATAAATCCATTGAGCTTTTTCTTTATTCTTCTTAACGAAGAGCTCGCCTAACATTAATCCCAATAGCTTTTCGGACTGCTCGCTGGTGAACGGAAGCAAGTGAATTATATGATCGTAAGCCACCGGCTCTTTCTCTCTAACCATGGTAGCCGCGATCACGATCTCGTTTTCCACGATCATATTCTGGATGCTTTTCAACAGCCTGAAATATCGCTCGTCCACCAGCTCTATGTCGTCGACTAAGATGGCGAGTTTTCCAACGGTCGAGAGGAGTTTTCCCGTAATCGTCAGTACCCGGTCGAAATTGAACGAATCTCCTAAGTTCCAAAGGTAAGAAAAGTCCTCTTCGTCGATTCCGGCCTTGGCAGGCGACTCCGCAATCTGTAGCAGTTCCTGCACGAAATGTTTTGGCCCAGAGGCCATAACCGTCTTCCAACCCTCGTTCCACAGCTCGTTTTGAGCCAGGGTAAGAAAGCTGCTCTTTCCGACACGCGTATTGCCACGAACCAGGATAAAACTGACGCTACGCTGTTTTCTATCTTTCAGACGGGACATAAACGTGGCCAATTCTTTTTCCCGCTCGATGATATGGGGAGAGACGAATTCGCGTTTGACCGCCGTAGACAGCGCTTTAGGCAACCCGGCGAACTGCGGGTGAGACAAAATACGCGAGTAATGGGCCGGCCTTTTCGCCGGATCCGGATCGACCATCTGATTGATGAATTCTCCGGTTTCCTTCAAAACCCGTTCAGGTAGAATCGCTTTTAATATTTTCCCCAAAACGAAAACATCGGATGCCGGAGTAGGCGATTTTCCCTGCAGCAGTTCTCTGGCAACGGCTACGTCCGCCCGATTGAGGAGAAGCTTTAACGCGCTCTGCCGGTAGTTAACCCATAAAGGCGGCAAGATATACAATCGGTCCGATATGAGCAGGTCCGGCAAACCCCAAACGCCAAAACCAACCGCAGAAGAATGTTGGAAGAGTTCGAACCCTTCTAAAAGCGATTGCGCAACTTGTATCCGATGACCTTCTTCGAGGATGCTGTTATTGACGTCTGACTCTTCGTGATACGGGAAATGGAAGACGGGGGGATTCACATCCAATCCCACGTAATCCGGATACAGAAATTTGCTCCGCGCTTTGGAGATGGCGTTGATTCGCTCGGTAATCTTATCGATCGAGGAACCGTAAACCTCCCTCGATAAATGTTTGGAACGTTTATAAACCCCTTCATGCTCAAT
>JAAYCF010000379.1 GCA_012744415.1 Thermotogaceae bacterium | reverse complement strand
GGAAAGTTGTACCGGAAAAGCATCGGCACCAACGCGAGATCATCTCTGCCGTCGACCGGCGAGAGTTCGTATATGTTTCCCGTAAACCGGCTTAAAGATTTCAATTCGAAGAGCGGATCGCCGGCGTTAATCAACCGAATGCGGAAATCCTTCGTATAAGGAAAGGCGCTCGGCGGAATGACGATACTGAAATCCGTGATTTCCGCCATCGCTTCTGTCTGCTCAGATGTTCGCGTGGCGCTGGAGTTACCTTTGTTTCTCAATGAGAGAAGCACGAAGATCCCGATTAGAACCGTCAGCACAACGAGAATCGCCAAAGTCAGCAGTCTGTGAGACAGAAAGAAATCGATCGGACGTTTCAACATTTCCGGCAACTTGAGTTTTCCGCCCGCCGTTTTTTCTTTTGGCTTTTTCGGTTCTTTTGGAGCCTTCGGTTTTTTTTCTTTCGGCGCCTTTTTCGGTTTCTTCTGCTTTTCTTCGTTAGCCACGGATATTACTCCTTTGAATCAAGAGAAATCGATCCAAGATTTCCTTGCTTCGGTCTTATTGCCTAATAATCAGTTCTCTGCTCTCATTTAAGAAGCGCCCGAGCGGGGTTTCGTCCGAAGAGTCGGAATAACTCCCGATTTCTCTGATGGCTTCCTGCCATAAAAGATCAGCTCGTTCTTTGGCCTCTTGAAGGGTTTTTATGCGGAGTATCGTTTGTTTTCCGGACTTCATATCTTTCTGGGGCGTTTTTCCCAGTTCTTCGAAACGGCCGGTTTCGTCTTTTATATCGTCGTAAATCTGAAAGGCCAAGCCGATTTTCGTAGCGCTATCGCTTAATGATGCTAACGATTCGGCCGGTATCCGTTTCACGATTGCGGGAGACGTGATAGCGAACCGAATCAACCCCCCCGTTTTGAATCGATACATCACCGTTAAATCTTCTTCTGAAAGGGATAAACCAGTTTTCTCATAATAGATATCGTAAGCCTCTCCTTTGGCTAAGTCCATAGCGGTGCTCAAAAATTCTTCGACCAGATGGTCATTTTTGAAAGGGAGTAGGGTTTTCGCGGCTAAGAAAAAGAGTTCGTCCGCGCATACAACTGCCAACCCCTGGTTATACCGCTTATGGGTCGCCAAACGCCCTCTCCGGTAATCGTCATTGTCTATTTCAGGAAGATCGTCGTGTATGAGAGAAGCCGTATGCAAAATCTCCGTCGCAGCTCCCAGACAGTAAGCTTCCGGTTCGCTTACTCCGAACATCATCGCGCTATAATAACATAACTTGGGACGAAACCGTTTTCCGCCTGAAACAAAAGGATAGCGGATAATCTCTTCCCAAAAGGGTTCTCTTTTTGCCGAATGCAAGATTCCTAACAGGGTTTCCTCAAATCGATCGATTTCGAATGCCGTAGGGATGACCTCCTCAATAACCCTATTGACCCGAGTTTCGAATTCCTGAAAACTGCACGGGATCATCGGGCTGGTTCACACGGATAGACAGCTCGTTCATCGTAACGAGGTGGATCCGTTTTTGTTCCCGTAAATATAAGAACCCTTTATATGCAATCCCTTCGGGCGTGTATAAAAGGTAGATGAGATGCGTTTGCAACTCCAAAGAGACCATTTCCAGCAACACCTGCGGAACGGAGAATTCTCTCCGGCCGTAATCATAGACACAGAGAAACTGCAATCCTGTGCCTTTTAAGTAAGCGTATCTTCGAACGTGATAGATCTCGTCGCGTCTCAGCAGCCCGATAGAAAAATCCTTCGTCGAAAAAACGGGTTCTGTTTGCGTATCGTTTTGGCTGCGCCAAAAGAGTATCCGCCCGTTTGAGTCAACGACCACCGGCAATCGCCGATAAAAGATAACATTATAGCGGCCCGGGTAGGGGCGTTCAAAGTCATCATAGTCTTGCGCCGTATCGATGAAAAAGAACGGAAACGATGATTGAGCCAACGGCGAACGCGACCCAATGAAAACCTGCTGCTCCATAGATTCCCTTCTGTGGACCCCTCAATCAATTCTCGAATTCAATACGATACCTTCGAATCCGAAGCCGGTATCAGGCATTCGAGAAACCGCTCCTTAATGTATCCGACGAGATAGAGCGAACCGGCGGACAAGATGGGCTTCTCTTTCCCGGAAAGCGCCAGCGCTCTCCGGCACGCTTCGCGATGATCTTTGATCAATTCCGTCTGTACCCCCCCAACCCTTTCTCGAAAAGCTTCCGCCACCTCTTCAATCTGTACCCTTTCCCCCGCTTTCGGCTCCGTCACAATCACATGCGAGAGGATCGGGGCGATGATTTCGATCATCCTCGGGTAGTCTTTGTCCGCTAGAATACCCGTCACAAAGATCGCTTTTTGATCCCCATAGTACTCTCTCCAAGCTTTAACGAGTGTTTCGAAGGCTGGAGGATTGTGGCCGCCATCGATAACGATGTCGGGAGCAGTTGCGATCCTCTCGAACCGCCCCGGCCACGTCACTTTCCTCAAAACGGACCGAACCGTTTCTTCCTGATACAAAACCCCCGTCCGATAACAGAGCCGACGGTAGGCGCAGATCGCGGTAGCCGCGTTCAGGAACTGGTGGCGCCCGTTCAGTCTCAAGGAGATATCTTTTAGGGAATATCCCGGTTCAAAATAATCAAAACGGTTATCGTCTATCGCGCAGTGTTTGGGGTAGAAAGAATAGTCTTCGCCTATAAAATAAGCCCGGCTTTCCATCAATCTCGCCCGTTTCCGTATCGCCGCCGCCGCTTCCGGCCGGATCGCGCCGCATACGACCGGGACCTTCTTCTTAATGATCCCGGCCTTTTCCCCGGCGATCATCGCCAGCGTATTTCCCAAAGATTTCATATGGTCAAATCCGATGCTGGTGATCGCGCAGACTTCCGGCCGCAAAATATTGGAGGCATCCAATCGTCCGCCCATCCCGACCTCTATCGAAGCAAAATCCACTTTCTCTTCCATAAAGTACTGGAACGCCATGATCGTGACGATTTCAAAGAAACTGGGTTTCATCTTCTGATCCATTTGATCCATCTGCGCAATCGCCGGATAGATGGCATTGAGGACGCGCAAACAATCCTTGTCGGGAATCGGTTCATCGTTGAGCGTGATTCTTTCGCTGAAGTTTATTAGGTGCGGCGAGTAGTTCGCCCCAACCGTATATCCCATCGCGGTGAGAAAAGATGAGATCATCCGCGTGACGGACCCCTTTCCGTTGGTTCCAGCGATATGAATGGAACGAAAGGATTTCTCGGGATATCCCAACCGCCTTGACAAACAGAATATGCGCTCCAACCCGAGCTTTATCTGTTGGTGCGGACGCGACTCGTACAGAAACTCATAGAATTCATCCATCGTCTTAAAAACCGGTTCCATTTTTTGCCTTCTGACCTCCTAACTGGTAAACGTACACGATTACCTGAGCTACCGCCTTATACAAATGGGGCGGGATCTCGGAGTAATAATCAAGCTCCAGAAGCTGCTCGACCAATCCACTATCGCTGTAGATCGGGATATCATACTCTAAAGCCAATTCAACGATACGTTTTGCGATTTCGCCTTTGGCCTGCGCGATGATCCGGGGCACGGTATCCGTTTCCTCGTCAAACCGCAAAGCGACGGCTCGCGATATTTGGTCTATCGGTGTTTGATAGACCGGATTTTTTTTCTTTGATAGCGGATTGTCAGGCAAAACGTGAAAAACCCCTCTCTGTGCCGGAGATCATCTTGATTTTTTGCGCGATGACTTTGTCTTTTTCTTGCAGGGACTTGATCTGGAATAGTCGAACGGAGAAACCGTCCTCCCGCAAGCGCCGGACCAACGTATGGGAATGGCTCGTAAGATAAGACCCATAGCGCTGTTCCGTGTACAAAACGATATCCAATTGTTCATTCGAAGAAAACGTATCGACGAGAACTGTCCCGAGACGCTCCGTTTTCGCCTCAATGATGACGCGGTAAATTTCCTCCGCAGCATACCCTCCGGAAGGTTTCCGATTGTGGAACAGGTCAACATGAAAAACGCTGCTTCCTAAATCGACGAAACCCGCATATATCATATCATACTGCGGATTATTCCCAATATGAAGCACGCGATCGAAGGAATGGAGGAAGAGGTTCGCTTCCTTAACGAAG
>JAAYCF010000378.1 GCA_012744415.1 Thermotogaceae bacterium | reverse complement strand
TCAATTTCGTCAGGTAAGCAATCTTGCCGTTTCCGAGATCCGAAAACTCATCAAAAGATTTGTTGCCGCTCGCCCGTATGCCATACAGAGAGGTCGTCAGATCCTTGAACAGCTCATCCAATTGGTAGGTATCCAACTGGTAAATAAAGAGCCGCGCAAATATCCGGCCCGATCCGTCTTTTATTTCGGCGTCAATATTCGCGCCACTCTTCGCGGAACTCAAAGAAAATTCAGCGGGAAGTTTAAAGGTGTAACCGCCAACTGTGGCTTCTGACCATCCCGGAAGATTAGGGGTTTTCCAGCCAGCCCTAAACGATGACAACAACGGGTCGATCGTCTTCAAAGACAATTTGCCTGTTTCACCTGAAGCGGCGGTCGTTTCCGTCGTTGTCGCCTCTATCGTCCGCAAACCCAGCATCGTATCCGAAAATCCAAGAACGCATAAAGTTAACACTAACAACGATACGAGAAAAGTTTTTTTCATCCACTATCCTCTCCCTTTCAAGATTCCTTCACCAAACAGGATTATATCATACCCGCCTGCCTGGGAAATCACTCGGTTTTTTGGGAGGGCGCCTTCTCGAATAGGAAAATGCTTCGAACATGTTGTACAATTGCTGGTGTCGGGATATCCTATCGGAAAGAAGAAAGGAGAGATCAATGGGAAAGAAAACATTGGATTCTCTGGTGCTGAGGTATCCGCTGGGGTTCATCGTGCACCAAGCGTCGCAGGACGATAGCGGTATCCGTTATTATCGGTACGTTGCCTCCAATGAAACCTTTGACAAAATGACGGGCTTTTCCGCTTCTGTAAAAGAAGTCGGTAAGGGAGAGTCCCCCGTACCGAGAAAATTTCCGCCTTCCTTTCAATGGGCTTCACTGTATGATTCCCTGATGGATGATAACCGAACAGATGAAATCGTCGTAAAATTGGAGCAACAAGGCCAGGGGATCCGCCTTCTTGCATTTTCTCCGATAAAAGACTATTTTATCGCGCTGGTTCAAAGGCTTTCCTCTGGCTCTTCCGATGAGTGCGAACCAGAGGAGTTGTTTTTTCTAGAAGAAAATCTATTTTGTATATTGGACAGAGAAGGAAAACCGCTCGAACTGAACAGAACGTGGGAAAAGGTGATCGGATTGCCGATCGAGGAGATTAAGGCGCGGTCGGTTTTCGATTTCGTGCATATCAAAGACGTGAAAAAAACGCGCCACTTTCTCCTAAAAATAACATCCGAACGTATGACCGGAAAACTCACCAACCGGCTACGCGTTAAGAACGGGGCCTATCGATACTTCTCTTGGCGTCTCCATCATTATCGCGACCGCATCTACGGGATCGGGCGAGATGTTTCCGAAGAGGTCGTGGAAACCACCATGTTGAGAAAACTGATCGCTTATTCCGAACAGTTCTTAACCCTGTCGAGCGCGAAAACGGATTCCAAGTCCCTTATCCAATATCTCACAGAATTGGCAGGAGCGAAGTTCGGAATCTATATCCGACGGGAACCCGCGAGCGGGAGATTCGTTACGATCGCCCAAACATCTGATGATAAAGGAGAGGAAATTACGGTCAGTTTCTCCACTCCGGATTTATTAGGAGCAGATTGGAACTTTCCTATCTCAGGAGAAGAAAACGAGAGTGTATCGAAGATCCATTCCTATCCAACCTTTCCCGCTTTCTCAACCACTCCGGCTGTCTCCGATCTTCTTTCGAAGTTTGAAAAAGAAAACGGGATACAGCAGGTCGTCCTCTTGCGAATTGACGGAAAAGAGGCGATTGAGGGATATTTCGGTTTATTCGTCGATGATGCGACCTCCCCCCGAGACCCGAAGCTGTTGGAAGCCTATGTGCGTTTAGTTGAGCATCTCTTGTCCC
>JAAYCF010000045.1 GCA_012744415.1 Thermotogaceae bacterium | reverse complement strand
TCCTCTCTCAAGACAATCCATCCGAGAAAGAGCGCCACCAAAGGATTAACGTAGCTGTAGGTCATGACGATACGCGTCGGAAGGTTCCTGACGGCAATAATGAAAGCGGTGTAGGCCAGTACGCCTCCGAAGACGACCAAATAGGCCCATGCCGCCCAAGCGGCCGGTGTGGGCCTCGGAAGCGGCTCGTTAAGGGCGAATCGCATGGCAAGAACCGCGATCCCTCCGATGAGCTGTTGGTAGGCTGAGCTGACCGTCGGCGTTAAACTCGTGCGACGGTACTTTTGGATCAAAGTGCCGATCCCCCAGGAGATGGACGCAACCAGAAGGATCAACACGCCGAACCCGTCGACCCCTTCGGCGCTGCGCAAAGCCGGGACGTTCAGAAAGACTAACCCGGCGAATCCGATGGAAAGAATCAGAAAAGTCTTTGCCGACAATCTCCGTTTTTCGATAAGGGATTCGAAAATGGTCACCCAAATAATGGTCGTGGCAACCATCAGGGCGGCATAACCGGAGTTGACCGTTTTTTCTGCCCAGGTGACGAAACCGTTTCCGGCCAGCCATTGAAAAATCCCCGGAAGGAGCACAGCTAAGCGCTCCCCGCGGGGGATTTTCATTTTTTGACGGGTCACCGCCGCCAGGAGAAAGAGAACGCCGGCAGAAACAAGAAGCCTCATCGTGACCAGCGTAAAGGGTTCGAACCCGGCACCTGGCTGCACCGCGATACGGATAGCCAGGTAGGTGCTTCCCCATACGACATAAACGATGATTAAACTGATCCAACCGCTCAGCTTCTCTTTTTGCACGATTAAACCCGTTCGGCGTCCGGTTGATGGATTTGGAAGAGCAGCTTCTCTTCCTCTTCGTCCAGATCGACGGAGAGACCGTTGTTTTCTTCGATCTTGCCTTCTAACAGCATGTCGGAGATAGGGACTTCCACATGTTTTTCAAAGACTCTTCGCAGGGGTCGGGCGCCGAAGCTCTCATCAAATCCTTTTTCGGCTAAGAACCGTTTGGCCTGTTCGGTCATCTCCACTTTAATGTGTTTGTCCACGAGGCGTTCATTTAGCCTTTCGAGCATCAGATCGACAATCTTCTGCACATCTTCCGGTTTGAGGTTTCGAAAGATGATGATGTTATCCAGACGGTTGATGAGTTCTGGCTTGAAGAACTTTTTCAATTCGTCCATCACCATTTTGTCTTTTTCCAACTCCTCCGAATCGGCGGCAAAACCCACACGGTGTTGCCGTTTGGCGAGTTCCTCCGTTCCGATATTGCTGGTTAAGATGATCACCGTGTTCTTGAAGTCCACCGTGTGTCCTTGACCATCGGTTAGCTGTCCGTCTTCCAGTAGTTGCAGAAGAATGTGGATCACTTCCGGATGGGCTTTTTCGATCTCGTCCATCAACACGACGGAAAAAGGACGACGACGAACGGCTTCGGTCAATTGCCCGCCTTCATCATATCCAACGTATCCTGGAGAGGCGCCGATTAGCCGTGAGACCGCGATTTTTTCGCTATACTCGGACATGTCGATACGCACGAGGGCTTCTGAGCTTCCGCATAGTATTTCCGACAAAATCTTCGCCAATTCGGTTTTACCCACCCCGCTGGGTCCTAAGAACAGGAACGAGCCGGTCGGCCTTTTGGGATCTTTCAACCCGGCTTTGGAACGTCGAATCGACTGCGACAATGCGTTGACGGCTTCGACCTGGTTTACATATTTCTGGTGGATCATCGCCTCAAGGTTCAAAACCTTTTCCCGCTCGGAGTGGAGCATCCGGGTGGTGGGAATGCCCGTCCATTTCTCGACAATCTGCGCTATCACGAATTCATTAACAACCTTGGGTTTGTTTTCCTGTTCCTTTTTCCACTCCAAATAACGCGTTTCGTACCGGTTCCGTGTCTCCTCCAGCTCGGCTTTCAGGCGCGCCGCTTGTTCGTAGTTCTCCAGAGTGGCTGATTCTTCGACTTCCTTTTC
>JAAYCF010000377.1 GCA_012744415.1 Thermotogaceae bacterium | reverse complement strand
TCTGGGCGCGATCATTCGAACAGCTTATTCGGCGGGAATGGATGGATTGGTGATCTGTCAGGACAACAGCGCTTCCGTTACGCCGGCTGTTGTTAAAGTATCCTCCGGGAGCGCCTTTCTGCTGCCCATTTGTATCGTCAACAACCTGCGCAGAGCTTTGGAACGCGCCAAAGAAAAGGGGTTCTGGATCTACGGTACCGAAAAAGACGGGCGCCCCTATCCACAAGCTATCTTCCCGGAGAAAGTAGGATTGGTATTCGGAAACGAGGGCAGCGGGATGCGCCGGTTGGTCAAGGAGAGCTGTGACGAAACGATCGCCATCCCAATGGCGAATCCGTTCGACTCTCTAAACGTTTCCGTGAGCGCGGGTATACTCTGTTTCGAAATCCTCAGGCGGCGGCTCTTTCCCGAAACAGGACCCCGTTGAGAAACCTGAAGGATGTGAGGCACGAAAATGACAATTCATAGTCTGCCGCCGGAAGTCTATATGAAGATCGCCGCCGGCGAAGTGGTCGCAAATCCCGCCTGCGTGTTGAAGGAACTTGTGGAGAACGCGTTAGACGCTCAGGCCTCGGCGCTGACAGTCCGTTTTCAAAACGGGGGCATCGACGCCATCAGCGTAAAAGACAATGGCATCGGCATGTCGGAGACGGACATCACGCAAGCGATCCTACCCCACGCGACCAGCAAACTCACACGTTGGGAAGACTTGTCCGCTTTGGATACTTTTGGATTTCGGGGCGAAGCGCTCGCCGCCATCACTGCCGTATCCGAGACGATCCTTGTTTCCAGGTATATCGGCGAAGAAACTGGCATCCGCTTGTACGTTCGGGGAGGGAGCGTTTTGGAAAACAAGCGGGTCAACGCGGGGGTCGGAACGGACATTGAAGTGCGTAACCTGTTCTTCAACGTTCCAGCTCGTCGGAAATTTCTAAAATCCCCCGTTTCAGAAGAACGAAAACTGGTGGAACTGTTAGAGAATTTTCTAATCTCCTTTCCCCACATACAGTTCAGAATAGATAAAGACGGGGAAGTGCTGTATGAAGTACCCAAACAAACGCTGCTGGATCGTTTGCCGACGCTTTTTCAAGGTATCGGCAAAGAGGAATGGCGCCTGCTTGAAGAAAACTTCCAGGGGTTAATCGCTTCCGCTTACATCGCCGATCACAAGTATTTTCGCCGGAATCGGTCCGCGATTCATACCTTTGTGAACGGGCGTCTGGTGAAGAATCCCGTTCTCTATGCCGCCATTGATGGCGCGATGGAACCGGTTTTTGCGAAAAAATACCATCCCTTTCTCCTATTGTTCTTAACTTTGCCGAAAGATTTCGTCGATATCAACGTTCATCCGCAAAAACTAGAGGTGCAGTTCGCCCGCTCCGAATGGGTGTTTCATCTGGTACAAAAGCTCCTGCAAAAAAGAGTTCAAGAAACTGTTCCGGAGATCACGATCGCAGAAACAAGCCCAATCGCGACGCAAAAGTCGGAACCACCCAGATGGGAACAGCCAACGACTTTCAGGACGCCTTCTTACTCCGCGAATACGCCGGAAAAGCTCTACGGGAAACCGGTTCCGTACTTGATACATCAAGAAAATATCTCCGAACCCTTTCAATCCCCAGCCGAAACCGAACAGGTGAGAGTTTTGGGGATTGTTGGCAGAAGATACATCCTCGGAGAAGATACGGAAGGGGTGTTT
>JAAYCF010000376.1 GCA_012744415.1 Thermotogaceae bacterium | reverse complement strand
TGGTATGTGGGGATCAACGCCACCCGGGCGCTGACCTGCAAATTCAACGCGCAGCTTTCCTGCGGGCGGGTCCAGAGCCCGACGCTTGCCATGATCGCGCATCGCGAGGAAGAGATCCGGCATTTCATCCCCAGGACGTATTACGGAATCAGCGCGAAAACGCAGGGGGTCACCCTGATCTGGCGCGATAAAAAAACGAAAGAATACCGGACTTTTGATGAAGCGTATCGTCTATCCGTGTTGCAGGGATTAACGGATAAAACCGCCACGGTAGTTGGGGTTGAAAAAACGGAGAAGAAAACTTTACCGCCCCTGCTGTACAACCTCACGGAACTTCAAAAAGACGCGAACGCGCGCTTCTCTTTTTCCGCAAAAGACACGCTCTCGCTCATGCAGTCGCTCTACGAAACCCACAAGTTGCTGACCTACCCGCGTACAGACTCGCGTTACCTATCGGCCGACATCGTCGACACGTTAAGAGAGCGTATTAACGCGTGCGGTGTGGGGGTGTACGCCCCTTTGGGTGTCAGAACGCGAACGATGTCGTTCAGCCAGAAAGCGTTTTTTGTCGACGACAGTAAAGTAACCGACCACCACGCGATCATCCCGACGGAACAAAAGGTCTATCTCGACAAGCTCAACCTTGAAGAACGCAAGATCTACGATTTGGTGATTCGCCGGTTTTTCGCCGTCATGCTGCCCCCATTCGAATACGAACAGACGGCGGTGGAAGCCCTGATCAATGGTGAAACTTTCATCGCCAGAGGGAAAAGGGTTCTGAAAGCCGGGTGGAAGGAAATCTACGGTCAATCCGCAAATGAGGATGCAGGTGAGGAGGGTCTCGCCGACCAGATATTGCCTGAAATACGCAAAGGTGACCGATTAGCGATCAGCGGGATCGTTCAAACGACCGGAACCACCAAACCACCCGCGCGATTTACGGAGGCCACGCTGCTTGCGGCTATGGAAAACCCCGTGAGATGGATGGAGGGGGAGAAGAAAGACCTCGTAAAGACGCTGGGCGAGACCGGGGGTCTGGGAACGGTTGCGACGCGGGCGGACATCATCGAAAAACTCATCAATACCTTTCTGATCGAAAAGGAAGGCAGGGAACTGCGTATCACCTCCAAGGGCGAGCAACTGTTGACTTTAGTCCCGAAAGAGCTGAAATCCCCGGCGCTTACCGCCGTTTGGGAGCAAAAACTGGCGATGATCGCAAAAGGAACGCTGAAAAAAGACTTGTTCGTGACGGATATGAAACGCTATGCCTCGGAAGTCGTCAAAGAGATCAAAAACAGCGAAGCAGTTTTCAAGCACCAGAACGTGTCGGGGAAGCAGTGTCCCACCTGCGGCAAGAATCTTCTATTGGTTAAAGACAAACACGGCAGCCTCTATATATGTCAGGATCGGGAATGTGGTTACCGGGAACGAATTCTAAACCCGAAAAAGGCGGCTTTTGAGAACCGCAAGACGGAAAAACAGGGCGGGCTTTCGAAAAAAGAGATCCAGCAATACCTGAGATCGCAGGAAGCAACGGAAAAACAGCCGCAAAACACCGCTTTAGCCGAGGCGCTTAAAAAGTTCCAAAAATCGGATAAACCTTAAAGACCCGTTATCTTCTCTCGTTTCCGCGTTTAAAGTTGCCCGTCATCTTCGCCATACATAGTTGTATTTGATACGCTTCTCCATTGCGGATCGCCTTTTCCAGTTTTTGGAAGTCTTTCCCGACAGCGGTGAATACCGGCCGGTTCTGGTAAAATATTCGAGCTTTATCGGTTCCGATGAGTTTATACGTAAACGGTTGGGTTTCTTTGAGAATGTCTCTTTTGTCTTCCATTGTCTAACCTCGTTATGCCGATTCGTGTTTGGAATGCTATCCGGGATCCAAACCGGGCAGTTATCTCACCCCGTCGGCCGGTACCTTTTCGAAATAGTAAGCCACGAACTCAAACAGGGGATCAGGATTCACGAAATAATCCATGTGATCCTGCCGGAATTCTTCAGCGCTTTGATTGGTTTCCCCTTTCCACAAACGTTCCGGTATCGCATCCCACCGGCACAATTCCATCGCGACAATGCGAATGGTCGCTCTTAGGTTATACGCGCTGTCATACACGTCATAGTATTCCCCAACGACCAGTGCGTCGTTATATTCGTCCTCTTGTACCGCGACCTCTTCAAGCTATGAAACGCTCGCGGTTTTCCGACCCGAAATGATTTGCTCGACCAGCGCATCACTTACGAACTGAATGCGTTTATGGTTCATATTCCCCTCCTTGGGCGTTTTCGCCGCGTATACCCGTTTATGTTAAATTTGAAAATGTTGCAACTTGTTGATTATACGTAAAGGATAGCCAGCCGTCAATCCCCGATATTCGAATATCCCAACCTACTCCGAATTTTTCTAGTCAATCCATAAAGCAGATCCCAAAAACGAAATGTGCTAAACTACCCATGAAAAAGTACATCATAGAATGCCGAGAAAGGAAGGGTTCGTTGTGAAACCGAAAAACGTATTGATCATCGGCGCGGGTATCGCCGGGCTATCTGCCGCGTCTTACCTGCAACGAAACGGGTATGCAACAGAAATATTCGAAGCCCACTCCGTTCCTGGGGGGCTTTGCACTGCCTGGAAACGAGGAGAGTACACCTTTGATTATTGTATCCACTGGTTGATCGGAACCAATCCGGAAACCGGTTTTGATGTGCTGTGGAAAGAGCTGGGCGCTTTTCAAAATGAGGACGGAAGCCAATCCCAGATACGCACTTTCGATGAGTTTACGCGTATGGAATTTTCCGACGGCGAAACCGTGAGGATGTACGCAAACGCGGACCGATTGAAAGAAGAGTTACTCCGCGTCGGCCCCGATGATCGAAAGGAAATCGAACAGTTTACCGAAGACTTGAAAACACTAAGCCACTTTCGCCTGATCGTAGATCCCGAGAAAAGAAGCCTTTCGAATCGTCTATCGACCTCTCTCCGTAATCTCTCGATCTTTCTCCGTTATTTACGACACCTAAAAACACCCATACAGGAGTATGCCCGGAAGTTCAAAAGCCAGGCGATACGGAAAACATTGCTTGGGATGACGCCACCGGACTGGTCTCTCGCGACATTAACGATGGGGTTGGGATTGCAACACACCCAATCTGCCGGATACCCGGTCGGAGGTTCCCTCAATTTCGCCAGGAATATCGAACGGAAGTACCTCTCCCTTGGCGGAAAAATCCATTACCGAAACCCAGTGGAAAAAATCCTCGTGAAAGACAATCAAGCGGTCGGTTTACAGTTGGAAAGCGGGGAAAAGGTGATGGGGGAAGAAATCATCTCGGCCGCGGATGGTCATACCACACTGTATAAGATGTTGGAGGGAAAGTTCCTGACAAAAACACTGCAAAACGCGTATACGCATTTCCCTCTCTTTCCTTCCTCGATTTTTTTGGGATTCGGAATTGCGCGGGATATGAAAGACCAGCCGAAAATGCTTGCCATAGAACTGGATTCACCCCTCGAACTGCCGGATAAAAGCGTGCATCCATACCTTGCGATCACAATACGCCACTACGATCCGACGTTCGCCCCCGCCGGCAAGACCTCCGCCTCCGTGTTATTAAATACCTGGAACGAGGAATTCTGGAGAGATCTCGCCGGTAAGAACCGTCACGCTTACGAAGAGATAAAAAAAGAAATCGGAAACCGAGTGATTGCACTTTTAGAAAAACGATTTCCAGGAATACGTTCCGACATCGAAGAGATGGATATTTCCACGCCTTATACGGTTCAACGCTATACGCATAATTGGCGCGGTAGTTACGAAGGATTCGGACTGACTCCGAAAACGATCATGGCGCGCTTCCCGAAGACCCTTCCGGGTTTGTCTCATTTTTCCATGATCGGCCAGTGGACGACTCCGGGCGGCGGTCTTCCACCCGCCGGGTTGGATGGCAGGAATGTCGCATCCAGAATTTGCAGACAGGACGGACGGCCTTTCGTCACATAGACTGTGTTTCTGTTTGTCTTTCTATTTCGAATGATTATCTGCAAACGGCCTAATAGGTAACGCGTTTTCGGGCATAATCAAACAAGCGGTTTCCTATTCGCCGACGCGGTTATTTTATTTTTTCCGAACTTGTCGCGGGGTGAAGTTGACATGACCGTATCGCTTGTGATACGATATGACTATTAATACAATAATAGTCATATAGGTGGTATATATGCCGAAACCCTTTTCTGAAAGGGAAAAAGCTTTCATCCGCAAGCGTTTGAAAGAAGAAACGATAGCATGCCTCGAGAAATACGGAATTCGAAAAACGACCGTCGACGAGCTTGTCCGCAGAGTAAAGATCCCGAAGGGCACGTTTTATTTATTCTATCCCTCGAAAGAATTATTAGTTTTCGATGTGTTTCTGGGTTTTCATGAATCCATTCACAATGAATTCATCGCGGCAATTAAAAAAATAGGTCAACAACCGTCTCCGGAGCAGATCGTCACGTTGATTTTCCATTTGTACAAACAGGTCGAAGCCTCTTTCTTTTACCGCTTTGCCGTAAACGGTGAAATGGAATGGTTACTGAGAAAACTCCCGCCCGAAGTCGCAAAAGCCCATGCCGAGGTGGATGATATCAGCATCGAAAACTTTATCTCGCTGATTCCGGGTATAAAAGAGGTCAATGTGCCCGTTTTCAGCGCGGCTTTAAGAGGCATTTTCCTTTCGATGCTTCACAAACAGGAAATCGGTGAGAATGTTTTTGATGAGACGTTAAAACTCATGATTCGAGGGATTATTCTGCAAATGCTCGGGGGTAATCATGCATGATACACGCCAAGAATCTCTCTTTTAGTTATACGAAAGCCCCTTTTATAGAAAATTTGAGTTTCCATATCGAAACGGGAGAGATTTTCGGCTTTCTGGGACCTTCCGGCGCGGGTAAGAGTACGATTCAGAAAATCCTGACTGGATTACTAAAAGGATACAAAGGTTTTGTTTCGATCGATGGTGCCGAAGTAAAACACCATCACAACGACTTTTACGAGACGATTGGCGTGGACTTTGAATTTCCGAGCCTGTTTGAAAAGTTGACGGCGCGAGAAAATCTTGTGTTTTTCTCTTCCCTGTATAAGAAACATGGGGATATCGATCGGTCCTTGGCGGCCGTAGGCTTAACAAGAGAGGCGGATAAAAAGGTTTCCGGCTTTTCTAAAGGGATGAAATCAAGGCTCAATTTTATTAAAGCCTTGCTACACGATCCTGCTCTTCTCTTTCTGGATGAACCGACGTCGGGCCTTGATCCGACCAACGCCCGGATCATAAAAGATATCATACGCAACGAAAAGGAGAAAGGGAAAACCATTATTTTGACGACCCACAACATGTACGATGCGACGGAGCTCTGTGATCATGTGGCGTTTATTGTGGATGGGACCATACGCGCTTTAGATACCCCCCGGAATCTGATCATGTCAAAAGGGGCTTCAAAAATCGTTTATACATATGTGTCAGAAGGAATGGAACGCCTTCGGGAGGTCCCGATGCGAGAAACCGGAATGGATGAAACCTTGCAGAGATTAATCCGTGAAAGCGGGATAACTTCGATTCATAGCAGCGAACCAACGCTGAACGATATTTTCGTCGAAGTCACTGGGACGCATCTGGTATGAGAATGAAAGGGTTGCTGTGGGGAGATATCGTATTTCAGTACAAATACGGGTTTTATTTTCTATATACCATTCTGACGGTTTTCTATATAGGGGTCGCTATCACCCTACCACAGTCCTGGCGCGAGAAGATCGTGATTTTAATGATATTTACTGATCCGGCCGCGATGGGATTATTCTTTATGGGGGCGATCGTTCTTTTCGAAAAAAGCCAAAAGGTTTTGGACAGTCTCGCCGTTTCCCCAGTAAAACCCATTGAATACGTCGTGTCGAAATTGCTGTCCCTCGCTTTCATTTCTACCTCCGCGGGATTAGCCATCGCGATGGCGAGCGGATTGCCCGTCAATCTTTTCACTCTTACGATTAGCCTCTTTTGTAGTTCTTGTTTGTTTTCTTCTTTCGGGCTTATTATCGCCGCAAAAGCCACCACCCTGAATCGTTTTATCCTGGCGACCATTCCGATAGAGATAACGGTCATGTTCCCCGCAGTTGGCTATCTATTCGGATGGCGCCCTATATGGGGTTTGGTGCATCCCGGGGTTTGCATGATGGAAGTTTGCCTTCAGGGTTCGTTTGTACCCGTCGCCTTCGGAATATTATTCGGCTGGACGGTGCTTTTTTTGTTTTTCGCTCTTGCCGTTATACGCGCCATGCTGCAATCGGTGGGTGGCGTGGCTTTATGAAGCCGTGGTTGATTTCTTTCAAGCGCTTTATACAAGAAATATGGCATGACAAGATGCTCTTTTTCATTTGCCTTTCACCGATCTTAGCGGGAGTTTTTTTTCGGTTTGGCATTCCGCTTTTAGAAAGGTTTTTCGCGGAGCGCCTCCATTACGGTCTCCACCTGGATCAATACCACGTTTTATTCGATCTACTTTTAGGTGCCCTTCTCCCTTACATGTTTTGTTTCGCGTCTACGATGGTCATGCTGACCGAATATGATGAAAGAATTACCGGTTATTTGGCTGTGACGCCTCTTGGAAAACGAGGATACCTTCTGACTCGCTTAGGGTTTCCGGCCTTCTTATCCTTTTTCGGTTCCTGCGCGCTCTTAATTGTTTTCTCATCCTCTCGGATGCCTTTGTATCTTATAACGCTCATAGCGTTCCTTTCGTGCCTTTTATGCTTCAATATATCTTTACTGCTTTTTGCATTATCCGGTAATCGCGTCGAGGGCCTGGCATTGGCGAAGTTGTCGGGTCTCGTGTTGTTAGGGTTGCCTGCGCCTTTCTTTGTCCCGAATGAGATCCAATTCTTCTTAGCGCCCTTCCCCTCGTTGTGGATCGCGAAATTAGCGGTCGAACGCAAGCTAATCCTGCTCATTCCTGCCGTTTTAACGGGCATTGTATGGATTCTCCCGCTTTATCGGAAATTCGACCATAAACTGTCTCGCTGCTGATTTTCTGCAAAGTGCGGAAACGATCGGTGGTTTGACGAGTATCGTCGGGGATTTCCAAGAAAGAGAAAGCAGCTAAAAACGAGCGAATGAAGAGAAGTTCGGCCCGTTTTCGGGTTCGTCGCCTCGACAAAAAGCGGCGCGTTCGCAAATATGACATAGCGAAGTTTCCGCCAAAACGGCTCGCGTTGCGACGGTCAATACGAAGGTCGTGGTTTTCACCGGGTGGATCATATACCCTCGCGTCAAACGCAACCCTTCTTGAGAGGCACCCAGAAGATCGAAAATTTGCTTTTGCCCGCTTAAGGGGATGGGGGGGCATCCGGGCGCGTATCGGGGTCCGAGATGGCCATCGGTCTCTCGTTGCCTGTGATCCAGAAAGACAGAAACGGCCTTTCGCAGCATCAGCGTGCCGATACGGTCCAGTATCCATCCTTTGAGAGTTTCTCCGTCGCGAAAAGCCTTTGAAACGGCATTTTCTAGCTCCGGGCCCAAGGTGATCAGTGCCATGATGAGGGAATCGCAGGTTTTTGTGTAGATCGAGTTGAAAGGAAATGGAATACCAGGTTCAAGGCAAATCCAGTCCGAGTCAGGGATTTCCGGGGAAAGGCCGGGTTCGTTTTTCGAACAGCTTTTTCGGATAAGAAAGGGGGAAAACAGGGCGATCGGCGTCACATTTAAAGATAAGAACCCCTGCCACGCCTTGTCAAACTCTTCCCTAATCTCTTGCTTCTGTCCCTTCGGGATACGCAGAGCGCTTTCAACCTTTTCTTTGGACGGGTATTCATCAAG
>JAAYCF010000375.1 GCA_012744415.1 Thermotogaceae bacterium | reverse complement strand
TGTATTTCTTAAGCCCTTGATTCCATCCAGTAAAGTTTTATATTCGTGAGAACGTCCCATATTTCCCGTATATAGAATCTTTAAAGCCCTTTCGTCTTCTTTTTTTACAGGCGTTATCGGGTTTTTCTCGAGGTCATCTAAGGCCCAGTTCTCTATCACTTTTACCTTTCCTTCGTCAATCCGGTATCTTTGAGAGATGATTCCTTTCATTTCGTACCCGACAGTCACAATTCTATCCGAATTATTGTAAATGCGTTTCGCAGCTGATCGCAAACATTTAAACAACATCGAATTCGGATTAATCCGTTTCAAAGCAACTAATAAGTCAGGGTACAGGTCTTGGCTGTTAATGATCATAAAGAGATCTTTCTTTTTCTTATATTTTTGAGGAAAAAATCCGCACAACGGCGGAGTCGAAAACGTCATTAGGATCGATCGGTTTTCTAACCCTTTCATCGTTTTCCAAAGAGAAAAGTGGAAAGACAAGTATGAGAAGAACTTTCTCAATATTCGGTTTCCATCTGCGCTATTTTTAACCCTATGGATCAAAACTCCGTTTCTTGATTCTCTCGACAACAAATCTTTTTTTCCATTGGTTCCTGTTATGATCGAGATTTTTTTCCCTTTTTGAGCAAGATATTCCGCCAATTCTTCTAGCAACTGCGCCGTCGCCGTTTGAAACGGGTAGTAGTATTGGTTTATCAAAACGATGTTTGACTCTTGACGCTCCATATTCTCTCCTACTCCGATTTCGAGCTGGCTATCAGTCTGACGAGGGGAAAGTTTAAATCTCTAGAATAGCGTTATTGTCTCCTGTTCTTAGTAATATCAATAGTTATCGAATTATGCAAATAATAAACCGGATTTATTTTGCTATTGTGTGTCTTAGTTGACAATTTTGTTGTTTCCGGCAAAACACAACTAACAGAATATATTGAGCTTAGTTTACCATAAAAGATATTCTATACTACACCATAATCGTTCTTTGATTATTTTTCGTTTGTTGACTTTCCTCCTAAGAACAAATAGGGCTGCTTTTTTCTTTATAAAAATACAGATTTGTCGTATCGTGTGTTAAAAAGGGACTAAGGATGTAAAGATAAACATCGGTCACGTCCTTAATAGTATAGCACTAATACGCCCTAAGCAGGTGTTGATTCAATAATTTCGTTGATGTTGATTTCCCCCCGTGGTGAGACGATAACGCTATCGGAGGTAAATCCCGCTTCACGGGCGAAATATATCCAAGCTTTTTACGCCGCGCATATATCCGTCCCTTCCCTCTCATTTTTATCTTCGCTTTTTTCAATATTGAAGAGTGAGAAGGTATAATATGCCTATCTCGGGATTCCGCCGTAAAAGGGTGAAGAACAAGTCTATCCCTTAGTAATTCGAAGTATCGCACTTATTAATCAATGCAACCGCCGAACTTGTTCTCGATTCAAAGAGATGATTCGCCGCCAGTTAGCCATCGTGAAAAATGAAGCTTCCTATGAGGAGTATTCCTAAGTGATAAAAGTAAGCATCATCGTTCCTATATATAATACAGACCCTTTTTTAACTCAATGCCTCGAATCGTTGGTCAATCAGACGCTCCAAGAGATCGAATTGATCCTGGTAGACGACGGGTCGACCGATCGCTGCGGAGAGATAGTTGAAAGTTTCGCAAAAAGGGACCCCCGAATCCGCGTGATCCGGCAGGAGAACAAAGGGGTATCCGCAGCTAGAAATGCGGGGTTGGAAGTCGCAACCGGGGAGTATATCGGATTTATGGATTCCGACGATTGGGCGGATCCTTCTATGTTCCAGTTCTTGTACGAAAAAGCCAAAGAGCATGACGCGGATCTCCACGTATGCGATTTTTTCGAAGAAAGCGATGACCGAGTGGTTAGCGCCCACCACGGCATCATCGACGAACTCGTAAACGTGAATCAATCTTCACGAACAGAGTACCTCAGCGAATACGCGTTCAACAACCGCTATACCGGTTGTGTCATGAACAAACTTTATAAAAGCGCTTTGATTAACCACTATCGACTGCGTTTCGAGGAAGCTTTCGAAAACTCGTCAGAAGACACACTATTCAATTACCTTTGTCTGACCCACCTTCAACGGGTTGTGTCCTCCGGCATGTCTTTGTTCCATTACCTAATCCGACCGGGCTCGCTCTCTCAAGGGTATAGACCCCGATACCTCGAACATAAACGTCTGCTTTGCGAACGCTTCTGCGAGCACGTAGAAGAACACGGGCTCAGCGAACCGCTCCATCATTTTTGCGACGGACTCTGGTTTATGTCCTTCATGGTCGTTGTGAATTACTCGAAAAAAAAGGGGATAGGAACCTCCGAGACGATTCAAGCTTTTAAGCGTGTTTTCCGCGAAAAGAAAACGCGCGAACCTTTTAAAAGGTTTGCGTTTGGTAAGGCGGCTTCTCTCTATTCTCGATACAAACATAAAAATGGAGCTCAACAATTCTTGATGCGACTCTTCGCGTTTTTTCTGTATATTAAGTTTTGGTTCGGCTTACGGCTGCTTATCACTTTAAAAAAGGGGCGAAGCAACAATTAACAGCGCCGTTAAATCAAGGAAAATCTGACGGTGAAGCGCGTCGTTTTTTCGTTTTTACTGATTTTCGCGTACAATAGCTATATAAAAAAGTATCGGTCATACTTTTAGGAGAAACATGGGGCATACTCAGAGTCTTTTCGAAGAAACGATAGGCATTATTTTGGATCCATCAACGATAAAACTCCTTTCTGAACCTCATACGCAAGAGGCGCCGGATTCTCTCATCGACAAAACCGCTTTACGTTTTAAAGATTTTCTCCAAAGGAATATCGAAAGAACCGATTTTCACCTCCTTCGCCGAAATACCTTTCGACGCATTATCAGGGAGTTGCAATGGTCTAAACGGCCTTTCAATCTTCCCTTTTATCATCTGGTTCGCGAGAATTACAACGATTTCGACCGCGTATATGATTGGCTCTGCGATGAGTATTCGAAAAGCGTATTCGATTGGTTTGTGAAGATTCATCTGGGTGGCTTGTTCTTAGGGGGCGTGGCTCCTGTTCTTTTTCCCCTTATCGTAAAGGATACCGTGATCAGCGAAAGGGCGCCGGTTACTATAAAACGTGGGCTATTTCGCGACCAGTATACCGTGAACGGAAATCGACTCGGTTGCCCGGTACATATTATCAAAGAAGTTTTCTTAAACCGAGAGTACGCTTACCGGGATATCCTGAAACCTTTAACGGGTGATATTGTCGTCGAAGGCGGAGGGTTTTTCGGAGAAACCGCGCTCTGGTTTTCGGAAGCAGTGGGGCCAACCGGCCACGTTTGGTCCTTTGAACCGGAAAAACATAATTACCGGGTATTGACTCGAAATATGTCCGTTAACCGCCTAACGAATGTCACCCCGGTCTTAAAGGGATTATGGGAGTCGGAGGGTCACGTCGGCTTTCAATACAGTACTTCTTCATCGAGAGTCGTGGAGAGCGATCCCGTAACAACCGTACCCATGACGACTTTGGACGCCTTCGTCAATCAGCGGGGACTCGAGAGGGTGGATTTCATCAAATTGGATATCGAAGGTAGCGAACGGCAGGCTTTACGAGGGATGCAGAACACGATCCGGCGCTTCCACCCGAAACTCGCTATCTGCGTTTATCACCTATACGACGATATCGTCGTCATTCCCAAATTCGTAAAGGAGCTCTATCCGGGTTACGAAATCTATCTGGATCATTTTTCCGACGGTCTCTGTGAGACAGTTATGTTCTTTCAACCCTAAGGAAAAAGGACACGCAATGTACCCGGCGATGCATCAAAGGATCTCTTCTGATGAAAATCGGGATTGCTCCGCTAACACTCTGCGCTTCGATACCGGAAGCGGCCCAAGACAAAGCGATCTATGTTCGGAACCCGAAAGACGCTCAAGAACGAGTGCCACGATCGAAGCCATCGAAATAAAACGGATCGACCCGTTACCGAACTCGTATGATCCAAAAAGCGTCGCGGGGCGCTATCTTTCTATCATTTCGGACGAAGACCCCTCAAAGCGCCGGCTATTCTTTCATCGGTCAAGTTATCGAGGGATTCCGCTATCATCTCTTCAAAAGATACGCGCGGACGCCAGCCCAGTTCCGTCATCGCTTTTTTTGAGCTGATTTTGAAGATGTCCGCCCGATCGTGTTCTTCTCTCGACTGCTCTAGACGATACTTTCCCTTCCCGTACAACCCGATGGCTTTACGGACGATATCTTCGACCGTGATCGAAAGCCCGTCACACCCTCCCATATTCCAAATCGGATCATCCGTTCGGTTTTGTCCCATCGCTTTCGCCAAAGCAACCAACCCCGATACCACATCCATTACGTGGATCCATGACCTCATGGCGCGCGGATGATGGATAATGATCTCCTCATCGTTCTTCAGGGACGCGACGATCATCGGCATTAAGCGTTCTCGCTGCCGGTCATCCTTCCCGATCACGCTCCCAAGCCTAACTGACGTGGCTTTTATCCCCTTCTCGCGAAAAGCCGTCTTCCGGAAGTAACTAACAAAACCCTCCGCCGCGCATTTGCTGATTGCATAGGGGTTTTCAATTCCAATCCTGTCGCTTTCAGTGAGTTCTTCTCCGTAAACACTTCTCTGATAACACTGGAAGGTTGACAGATGGATAATCGCTTTCACTTTGGGTGTCTTTATTACACTTTCAAGCAAATTTAAGGTACCGATAGCGTTGATTTCGAGCGTTTCCTTTGGGTTTTCTATCGCGCGCCCGACTATCGGTTGCGCGGCTGCGTGGAAAATATAATCCGGCCGCGCTTTTATCAACGCATCGCTGATTTTTTCCACATCGCATATGTCTCCCGTGTAGGATTCGATCTGCTTTTCGAATCCTGGTTCATCGAGGATTTCTCTATCTCCGAAAGTCCTGTTCGAGAACCCGAAGACCCTCGCGCCTTGCGCTAAAAAATACCGGGACAACCAGGTTCCGATGAAACCGGTATGTCCGGTGATGAATATTGTCTTTCCTTCCCAAAACAGATCTCGTTGAAAATTTGGAATGGTTTCCAGCAGTTCTTTCATTATACGCACCCGTCGATTCGTTTTTCGAGAAGTTTTCTAATAATCGAAGTGGAAACCCCGTGGGTATAGGGTAAATAAAGAATATCCACACCAAGGGGTTGAAGCAATGTCTCGATGCGTGACCAAACCTCCGTTCCTTTCCAATCGTCGCCGGTAATCAACACCTCGTATTGATATTTTCTCCAGACAGTTAGTTTGCCTTCTTCAGCGCTATCTTGCGAAACCGCAAGATCGACGTACCGGATACTCTTAATAATGGTTATCCGTTCTTCGAACGCGATGACCGGTACTATATTTTTATACTGAAGTACGAAGGCATCCGTATTCACCCCGACAATGAGGAAATCACAGTATTCTTTCGCTCGTTTCAACAAATTCAAGTGTCCGATATGGAAGAGATCGAAGGCTCCGACTGTGAAGCCAACCTTGTAGCACGGTGTCATTCGTCATCTCCTTCTGTTTCTTAAGGCTCCTCGTCTATGTGCTGTTCCAATTCTCCGTGATCGACAAGCTCATGCGATTTTGGGTTTGTCATTTGGTCGTATCCGGTCTCCCAAAATATCCCCGAAAAATATGGGAAGGTCTTCGCTCTGATTCCGGGGGGAGGGACATATACTCCCCGTAGCTTTTCGTCAAAATTTCGTGATAGTTCGAAGGTATCGGGAAATAATACCCTTCAAATTCCCCGGGTATCGTTCGAAGAAAGGCTTTTTTTTCCCGCATTGTATTGAAAAATTGTTGCCAGCTCTTTATTGCTGACAGGTTTAGTCCGTATTGGCAGTCTACTGATCGATAACGGGTGAGAACTGCGTGAGACAGTCTTCTTAAAGCGTTTTTAGTGATCAATCGGCTGATAAAAGCCCAGAAACGAATGAAAAACCTTTTTGTCTTATTCTCGGTCAGTGAAGACGCGGGCAGGAACCGGCAAATATTCATTCTGACCAACACATACGCCAGGAAGAGCTGCCATCTTCCCCCAAGTGTCTCCGGTCGAACGTTATCCAAAGGGAAAACGTCGATGCAGATATATCGCGACAATTCGGAGTGATCCCGACTCCCGCCTTCGGTTTCATAGATCTTCGTGAAGAGATAGGGCGTCCATTCATCGGTCTTCCACGTTTGAACGAAGATTCGCTTACCCAATTCGGAAAGTGAAAGGGGTAACAACCGATCGTAATCCTCCCGGGTCATCATAATATCCACGTCGTCATCCCAGGGGATGAATCCTTTATGCCGGACACATCCTAACAAGGTTCCCCCCGTGAGTTGATACGAGAGCCCTTTCTGCTGACACACCCCATCGAAAGCAATGAGGATTCTGAGCAGCGCAGCGTGGATTTTCGCCATATCGTATTCAGGTTTTTTATCTCGCTCTTCTCGGGTTTTCTCCATCTCGTCTGCGCCCTTTTCGCTGGCCTGCGAAAAACCTACATAAGAACTGCTCCTATACCAGCAAAATTGAAAAACTCGGTACGGCTATTCTTTTCCTTTTTCCACTTTCTTAATATCCGTGGGAATCGTTATTTTATAAGGGGTCGAAAAGTGACCGCTGCGCATTTTTCCGCTGGCCGCGTCGTTTCCTTCGCGCACCACCCCGGCAATGGAAATGAGGTATTCCCCTTCGTCGACCGCCGATAAATCGACACTGGAAAAGAAGCGCCCGTTCATTCCGCCATAGGAGGGAAAGATCGCCACATTGTCTTGTGAGCGAAAAACGATATACGCGCGTCCAATCAAATAGCTTTTGTTATCGTATCGCAATTGCCCATCGATGATAAGGCGGTTTCCTTCTCGATAAAACTTCGAAAAGTCTGCGGACATTCTTTTGGTAAAAAAAAGAGGAGGCGCTATTTCCCTTGTGGGGACGCACATTTCCGGCTCTCCCATTCTCTGGGCAACCGTTTCACTCAGCGGAGACCATGTTTTTCCAATATCGGAAAAAGAAATTCTTTCCGCTTGATAGGTTTCGGCAGAGAGTGTATAGGCATTTTCTCGAACCGCGATCTCGTAAACGGTCTCTCCAGCAGGTGTGACTTCGATGATTCTCGAACGCGTCACTGTTTGCCCAAAAACGCCGGAAACGATGTCTTCGCAGGGTTGATCGTTTGTGTAGAGTTGCCCTCCGAAGGTAATCAACCGATTGCCCGTTTTTTTGAGATCATCGACATCCCCCAAGAAAGAGGCGTAATAAGCCGAACCCAATTCTTTCCCGTATTGCCAAAGCTGTTGCACAGTTTTCGCCTTCTCGTCGATCCGGTAATGAACTGCGCGCGAATAGTTTTCTGAAGGAGGGACGGCTGTTTCGGATGAAAAGCTACGGTTCTGCCCGTTATCGAATACCAGAAGGTCTAAGGTGTCGGGGTTTCCGTCAAGGTCCGGCAGGATCTCTGGCGCATGTTGGCACCAAAACCATTCAAAGGCATCCCCCAACGGAGTTAAAAGAAAAGGCCGGAATCTCTGAAACTCCCCCTCATAACCTTCGTGTGGGCCTAAGATCCAGATGA
>JAAYCF010000374.1 GCA_012744415.1 Thermotogaceae bacterium | reverse complement strand
CCGGCAGCAACGGGTTTTTCTGCCTCTCTAAATCGTATTGCGCCAACCACAAATCAAAGGCCATTTCACTGTCCGAAGTTTCGAACGGGCGTATTTTTTGCCGCATAGTTTCCCCCCTCGCCATCGTGATTAACGAGATTATAACACGATCTTACCCACACCAAACGATAACTGCATAAACGAAAAGGGTCACGAAGAAGGAGAATGCCCGACTAAGACGAAGCGCTCCCTCTCTTGCCGGCATCGGAAAGCGTAGGTATCGCGTGGTCGTATAAACGTTATCAACGTTAAAAAAACCGGCTTTCGCCGGCTATTTTCAGGAGACAGACATGGCTAAGGATAAACGCTTACGGTTCCTTTGATGTCAAAGGTTTTTCCGTACACCCATTTGCTGATGCCTACAGTGCCGTTTATATCGAATTTCGCGTTAGGTGCGGACAAGGCGCCGTTAAGAACCATATTTCCCGCTAATTTCACCGAAGTAACACTATCACTGAAACACAGATATCCGTTGATCCGCCCGCCGGTTTGGGAATACTCCGTTCCTTCGTACAAGACCAACAGGTTTTTCGGATCGCCTTCGCTGCCGGGGTTCACGTTCGGGAACGTGTTCCAATATACGTCCCCTTCCACGGTCAAGGTTACCATAACTTTCAAAATGACGAAACCGCTCCCTTCGATCACGATATCCCCTTTTACAGTCAGGTCCGAAAAAAGCAAAACCGTCACGTCTTCGCTCGTCCCGCTGAGGATCTTCAGGGTCCCTCCATTCCCAACGTACAGCCCGTCTTTATAGTAGGTATCCACGCTCACTTCTACAGTCTGTTTATTGCCGATGCTCACCTCTTCATCCACTTCAATTAACGCGACAGCGAGATTGCATTCTGAACAGCAAATCGGCGCATTGAATTTGCCTTGTTCGATGGCGTTTCGCACGTAATCCTGGTACTCGTTTTTGAAATTGGTAAAACCATTCACTCCGGGGTTCTCAACCACCAATTTACCCTGGATAAACTTCTTTTCTCCCGAGAAACTCATCGGAGAACCGTTCAGTAAAGACACGTTACCGGAAACCGAAGCGCTTCCACCCAAAGACAACCCATCTTTAGAGTAAATCAGGTATTCATTTTGCGAGACAAAAGGAGGATTGACAGTAGGAACCATACCTCCTCCTGAAGAAGGACCGAAAACACTCGTCGGCGTACCCTGCGTCGAAGTGACCCAGAAGAAATTGCCCGTGGTCGCGAACCCAATGCTTAACAGTAAAATCCAAAACAACACTAAAAGAACCAACTTGAATTGCACAGTGATCACCCTCCTTTCATTACTGATTATAGACGGAAATAGATTAAAAATCAATTAAGCAATTCGATTATGTTATATTATGTATAAGTTAGTAAGAGCGTAGTAATTCGAGTATTACGTTAAAGCGTGGTTTTTTTTACCGAATGAAATCAAAAAAGCGGATTCGCTATAAACGGTTGGCTTATAATGCGGTAGAAATCGCGAAATCGTTAAGAGAATGGTTGTTTTATACGCATTTATCGCTTCGAATCGTACAGTAATCGAAAGTTATACGCCTTTGTCAGACACTCTGAAAACACGCTGTCTGAATGGCAAGGAATGTACGTCCCAAGAATATAACAGAAATCGCGGGATAAAAAAAGTCCCGCAATTTCTGTTGTTTGAGTCCAACTCTTGTTCGCTATCTCCAGCCTTTAATCCCTTTTTTGGGGAAGACAATATCAGTATCGGATAAGAAGCTTATCTCCCAAAAATACTCTTAAAATCGCTTTCTATTGCGCTACCGTCGGGGTTCTTGGGCTGCATCGCAGTCCAGTTCGCCCCATCAGGCGATTTAAGGACGATTTGGTTGCCTGCCGCATAGAAATAGTGGATGCTCGGAACCCATTGAACGTCGTTGAGTTTTGCGGAAGTGGGAGAGGTTCTCTTCGTCCAGGTCGTTGCGTCCGGTGATGTGTAGATAGCGCCGCTATCTCCGACCGCGACAAACAGCGATCCGTTCCACGCGACCCGATTGAGGGTATAATTACCATTTGGACTTCGATCGGTCCAACTGCTATTATTCTTAAAGCCTGTTTTCGTTATCGTTTGTATCTTTTTAGGTCCTACCGCCACGAATAACCCGTTTCCATAAGTAATGCCGTTTATTTCCTGATTATTATTGCGGTAAGACCAATTATCCACGGCGCCGGTTTCGGACCAATAAATGCCATTGCTGTCTTTTGCTCCGATAGCAATGTATAAACCATCTCCCCAAGCCACATCGCGCAGTCTGCCGGAACCGTAAGTGCTTTTACGTTCCCAGCTTGTACCGTTGGTGGATACGGATATACCGCCGTCTCCCACTTGACCCACGGCAACAAACCGCCCATTCAGCCATCGAACGCTATAGATGTTGGAATACCCTGGATCGGCAGGGGTCCACGTAATTCCATCGGGAGAAGAACCGAATTTACCATACCCATCCAATCCTGCAACGATATACATGGAATCGCTGCCGGTAACCGAACGCGGTCCGTACATTTCATATTGTCCGTTAGGCCGTTTTGTCCAAGTCTCACCATCCATTGAAGTGTAAACGCCTCTTGGATTATAGCCACCGTTATCGACTGCGGCAATTAAAAACGCGGTGGGAAGCTCGAATGTAGGAGGTTCCGGAATTTCAGTATTCGGTGTGGGTATAATCGGCTCCGGCCGATCGATCAGGGTATAAAGAATTCTCGAGCTTCCGGTTAAATTGAAATTTTTAGCAATAAAGGTACCGTAAAAATCGACAGAACCATTTAAGTCGACATCCGCATTGGGCGTCCAAACGCAACCCGGTTTGCTCAAACCTCCGTGCAACTTAACGGTAGTCCCGCCAGTCACAACAGCGCCAATTTGGAATGCTCCGCCTCCGATATCCACGGTTGCACGTGGGGAAAAAATCCCGCCGGTAACCGATGCCGCCCCTGTTATAGTTACATCCGACCCTTTCGTTAAAATATTTTTTAAAGATGCATTACCGGCAATACGAATATCCGAACTCTCAAGATACAAGGAACCATCCAGAAAAAATTGACCGT
>JAAYCF010000373.1 GCA_012744415.1 Thermotogaceae bacterium | reverse complement strand
GCGATCGCTTCGGTCGTGGCGACCACTAACGCGACGGGCTCGCCCATATAGCGAACGCGGTCGATCGCGATCGGATTCCGGTCTTTTAGGTACAATCCGAAACGGTAGGGAAAGTCTTTTCCGGTGATGACGGCGACAACTCCCGGAATCGCGCAGGCTTTATGCGGATCGATAGACCGGATGATTCCACTGGCGATCGGGCTCCTGACCGGTCGGGCATACAACAGGTCTTTCCCGAAAGGAAGATCGTCGGTATACTGCAAAGTACCGGCCACTTTTTCGCGGTCGAATTTTCGTTCGACCTTCTTGCCGATTCCGGTATCGGTGTAGACGCGCTTATCGGACATCTCCCTCGCCTCCTTCTCCCGCGACGATCGGTTTTGATAACGCCTCCGCGGCTGTTTTTACGGCCTTGATGATGCTGAGGTAACCGGTGCACCGGCACAGGTTCCCGCTCAAGGCATGACGAATCTCTTCATCGGTCGGATTCGGATGGGTTTTTAAAAACGCATAGGTGGTCATGCTGAAACCCGGTGTGCAAAAGCCGCACTGTACCGCTCCTTCATCCACGAAGGCCTGCTGTATCGGATGCAGCTTTCCCGGCGCGGCAGGCAACCCCTCCACGGTGAGAACGGATTTTCCTTCCACTTCCAACGCGAGGACGAGACAGGATTTTTGCGCCAATTCATCGATGACCACGGTGCATGCTCCGCATTCACCTTCTTCACACCCTCTTTTAACGCTGGTCACGCCGTTCTCTCTCAATGCTTGCAAAAGCGTAGCGTTCGTTTCGACTTCCCAGTCGACGGTTTCTCCGTTCAAGACGAAAGATAAGGCGTGTTTCGGCATCAGTAACACCCCTCTTCTGTTTTTGCGCGCGTCAGGCAAAGAGAAAGGCTTTCCCTGACCAGTTCGACGGTAACCGCGAAACGGAATTCGCGGCTTCCCCTTACGTCGGTGATCGGTTGGATGGCCTTCAATACGGCGTCTGCCACCCTATCGGCGATCTTTTCATCGATATTTGAGGTTTCATTAAGAATTCTCTCTCCTTCGGAGACTCGAACCGGGATAGGAGAAAGCGCGCCGACAGCCAACCGGAAATCCCGTTCGCCACGGTGTTGAAATAGCGTACAGGCGACTGCCGCCTGGGCCAGATCGAGCGCGCGTCTTCTGGAAGCCCGGCGATAGGCACCGACGGAAAGATCCGCTTTGGGGAGTGGTATCCAAAGGTGGGTTACGATTTCGGTTTTGGAGATGCTCTTCTTCCGCGGACCAATGATAAGCCGCGGAAGCGGGAGATGCCTTTTTGAACAAGAGGTTTGAACCACCGCTTCCGCTTCGTAACAGAGTAACGGCGGGATCGTGTCTCCGGAGGGAACGGCGGAACAAACGTTGCCCACCAAGGTCGCTTTATTTCTTAGAACGGCGTCCGAATGGGTTTCACAGGCTTCGATCAGAGCGGGGAAACGCCTTTTCATCTCTGGATGATCGATGATGCGGTTCAGAGATACGTTCGTCCCGATGAGAATCCCTTCTCCCTCTTTCACTTCGATTTCATTCAAACTGTCGATTGAGGAGAGGTCCACAACTTCTTTCGGAGAGACCAATCCTTTTTTGATCCAGATTAGCAGGTCGGTGCCCCCGCTCTTCAATACCGTTTCGTGTTGGTTGAGCTCAAGACGGCTGAAAGCCTGGAAGAGATCTTTCGGTCGGAAAAGGTCGAAAGCTTTCATACCTACCGAACTCCCGGCTTAGTTTTCGTCAAAGGCGACGATCCGGCAGATACAAGATTCGCCACCTTCAAAGCGCCAGGGGAAGCATCCGATCGTCGTTCGTTTATTCAAGAGAAGATCGATCTCTCCGCCAAGGTTTTCCGCGTGGATGATGTTTTGGGGGAACAACCGCACATGCATCAATTGGTAATGGTCGGGCGGGAAGAGGTCGTCGATGGTCCGGCCGAACTTCTTCTGGAAAAAGGTTTCACATTCGGCCGCTCTGCCTGGCATCCACTCGCGAATCTTCGTGTTCATCGGATGGTCTGCGGATCCACAGTCGACGCCGATCCACTTGATTCGCTTTTTTTCACACCATTGAGCGAATTCCATCGTCGGTCCGGGGTGTTTGACCATGTATCGGACCTCGTCCGCCTCCGGTTGATCGAAGGCATACCGGTGATACCCGGTGTTGATAACGAGAATGTCTCCTTCTTTCACTTCCACGCGTTCTTCGATATCTTTCGAGGTGTAAATGCCGTAGTCCTCGGCTATGTCAGAGAGATTTACGATCACGCCGGGTCCCACAAGCTCTTCCAGCGGGATCGCGGCGATGTCGCGTCCGTGGGTGCAGAAGTGAAGGGAGCCGTCTAAGTGAG
Source organism: Thermotogaceae bacterium (assembly GCA_012744415.1). GTDB lineage: Bacteria > Thermotogota > Thermotogae > MWEM01 > MWEM01 > MWEM01. The sequence continues at coordinate 1,889 of JAAYCF010000373.1, read as the reverse complement.
TCCCTACGTGATTGGAATGCGTCAGGACTTGACCGTTCGCGCCATTAGGAACCAATCTTTTAAAGAATTTGATTTGCAAAGGCTCATAGGTAGGCCAGGCGGGCGTTAAGTGGCTGATCGGTTGAGAAAGGTCATACATGCGGATTCGGTTCCAATTGTGTAGTTCCATGGTTTTACCTCCGTCGGGAGAATTTTTATCTTATATATACGATCTCTGCAACAATCTCTTGAATTATTGATTCTACCGTTTATCCCCGCAGTTTGTCAAGTCTCACGCTGACCATCTTGAGGCGGAAATAAATGACATGCCTTTTCGAAACGGCATGATATCAGCGCCCGAGTCTCCGGGTAGCCCCCTCCCCTTTTTAGGCGCCGAGGTCTCCGGGTTCCGCGGAAGTCTACCCAATGAAACGGGGAAGAAGCATGATATAATCTCTGCCAAGACAAACTTCATTATGACGATCCGTCACAAGGCAACGAATATCCCATTCTTTGAAAAGGGGGAATTATGAGAATCATCGATATCATTCCGGTTGCAAAAGGTGAAAAACCCGCGGACGTTATCCTAAAAAACTGCAAAGTCGTCAACGTATTTTCCGGTCTGATCGAAGAAACGAATGTCGCGCTCTTCCGTAAAAGAATCGCCGGTTTGGGTGATTATACCTGGGGGGAGCAAACGATTGACCTGCACGGGCAATATCTGGTGCCCGGCTTCATCAACGCTCACCTGCATATCGAAAGCACGATGCTCGAACCGAGAGAGTTTGCGAAAGCGGCTCTTTCGAGAGGCACAACGACGGTCATCGCCGATCCGCATGAGATTGCCAATGTGATTGGTTTGAAAGGCGTCGAGTTCTTCCTTGATTACACGGAAGGCATACCGATGAATATCTATTTTATGCTTCCTTCGTGCGTTCCGGCCACGGAATTTGAAACGAACGGATCAAAGGTGCGCGTGATGGACATGATCGGATTTTTGGAGAAATATCCCCGGGTTCTTGGTTTGGGAGAGGTTATGAACTATCCCGGGATCCTCAGCTGCAATGAAGATCTGCTGACCATGATCGAGCTGTTCCGGCACAAGTACAAGAAGATCGACGGCCATGCTCCTCTCGTCCGAGGGAAAGACCTCAATGCCTACATCTCAGCGTTTATCCGCTCCGATCATGAAAGCACGAAACCCGAGGAAGCGATGGAGAAGCTGTCTCGGGGGATGCAAGTTCTTTTGCGTTATGGCACAGGCGAGCGGGATCTTGAAAATCTGGTCGGCATCATCAACCCTGTCACACAACCCTTCCTTTCGTTCTGCACCGACGACAAACATCCGGAAGACATCGTCAAAGGGGACATCGACGAGATGATTCGTCTGGCGATATCGAAGGGCGTCGATCCGGTGACCGCCATACGAATCGCCACCATCAATACCGCGCGTCATTACGATCTGCGAAGTATGGGCGCCATCGCGCCGGGATACAAGGCCGACATGGTTGTCGTGGAGGATCTTAATCGCTTTTCTCCAAAGATCGTTTTCAAAGATTCCAAGATCGTCGCGGAAGACGGCGTCTGCATCGCAGAATTTCCGGATCCGCTGGTAAAGATCGATACTGTGATGCATACTATCTTTTGCCCGAAGTATCAGGCGGAGGATTTCGCCTTTCATTTGAAAACGGACCGGACGATGATACGAAGCATCGAAGTGACGGGCATTTCGGTGGTGACGCACGAGCGGTTGACGGAAGTGCAGGTGAAAGGCGGCGAACCAGATATCTCTGATCAGGACATCGCCAAGATCGCGGTGATCAACCGATATACGCCGGAGAAGCAGTTCTCGCTGGGTTTTATCAGCGGTACGGGCATCAAGAGAGGCGCTTTGGCCTTATCGGTAGGGC
>JAAYCF010000372.1 GCA_012744415.1 Thermotogaceae bacterium | reverse complement strand
GTCGACCCGAAGGCGCTTTACGGCCCGAAATATTTCTTTGGAGCTGCCCGTAACATTGAAGAAGGCGGAAGCTTGACGATCATCGCCACGGCTTTGGTCGATACCGGAAGCAAGATGGACGATGTGATCTTCGAAGAGTTTAAAGGAACCGGAAATATGGAACTGATACTCTCCCGTCAGTTAGCCGACCGTCGCATCTTCCCCGCAATCAATCTGCAGCTTTCCAGTACCCGAAGAGAAGAACTCCTGCTATCTCCAGAAGAGCTGCGCAAAGTATGGATTCTGCGAAAAATGCTTTCCTCCATGGGGGAAGAAGAAGGGCTGTCCCTCATCTTGAAAAAAATGAAAGAAACCAGTACGAACGAGTTTTTCCTCACGCTCCTCGACAAAGAAAGAAGCCGCTACTAATACTTGACAAAACCGGACAGATCAGGTAAAATAACGACGCTTGGCCGAGATGGCGGAATTGGCAGACGCGTATGATTCAGGTTCATATGGGAGTATTCCTTTGCGGGTTCAAGTCCCGCTCTCGGCACCAGATGTCCGGAAACGGATCAAGACGATCAAACCGTACGAGGATTGAGGAGGGAAAACCATGCCTATCTACCGTTACAAATGCGATCAATGCGAAAAAGAAACCGAAGTTTTCCAGGGGATTCATGACAATCCGCTCACGACCTGCGAAGACTGTGGCGGTAGGCTCCGAAAGGTTATCGGTCGTGTCGGCATAAAGTTCAGCGGATCAGGTTATTACGTGACCGACGCGAAAAAATCGAACTTTTCTTCTTCGGTAGACACGAAGTCGGACACCAAGGACACGAAGAAGACCGCTGAAGTGAAACAGACGCCCGTAGTAGCCCAGGCCGATCCGGTAAAAAAAGAAGCCGTTTAATCGTTCGCGTTGATGTATCACCCTTTTAGAATTGGCCGTTTTTCTTAAAATAGCCACTTCTCCAGAAAAAAAGAAGCCCTCGGGCTTCTTTTTTTCTCACTGGAGCGGTCGACGGGACTCGAACCCGCAACACCCAGCTTGGGAAGCTGGTGCTCTACCATTGAACTACGACCGCAAATGCTCCCCTATTTTATACCAATCGTTTTTTTTTGTCAAGCGACAACCGTAAGCCTTTATTCAGAAGTGTAGACGCGGTCTCCTTCAAAAATTGTTTGTAGAAGATTCATCTCCCGATCCAACAAGACCAGATTCGCGCGATACCCTTCTCGGATCTTTCCTGTGCAGCCTTCATCTTTTAGCACCTTTAAAGCATTATAGGAGGATACTTTCGCCAATTCCGGCAAAGAACAGCCCGTGAACCGCACAAAGTTCCGTACGGCTTGCGGAAACAGCAGGGTGCTTCCCGCGAGGGTCCCGTCAGCCAAGACCGCCTTCCCCCCACTGACAAAGACGGGCAGACCCCCCAACTCATACTCTCCCTCATGCATTCCGGCGGCAGCGATCGAATCCGTGATCAGAGAGATGTGATCCGCGCCTTTGATCCGGTAGACCAGATCCACGAACTCCGGGGAGGTATGGATGCCGTCAACGATCATCTCGATGTCGAAATCCAGATATAAGCCGGCGCCCGTGGCTCCGATCTCCCGATGCGCCAGGGGCGTAAGCGCGTTCGGAAAATGCGTGATCCTTCGGACTCCGGTTTGAAACGCCTCTTGCATCGTCCGATAATCGGCGCTCGTATGGCCGATCGACAAAACAATTCCCTTTTCGCAGCATCGAGCGCATAATCCTTCGAACCCGTCAATTTCGGGAGCGGCCGTGATTATGCGCACCGGATATTCCAGCAAGCGTCGCAGATCTTTACCGGCCGAGGGAAAAATGAACTGCCCGTTTTGGGCCCCCTTTTTCGTCGGATTGATAAAAGGCCCTTCCAAATGAAAGCCCGCCACGGAAGGAGGGAGGGGGCCAGAGGATGCCAAGAGGTTTTCTAAAACCTCTATTGGAGCGGAAACCGTCGTCGGAAGGAAGGTCGTCACACCTTGTTCGAAGTTCGCCTCAGCCCACCGCCAGAGGTCCTTGTTGCTCGCGTGCATCACATCGATCCCCTTATGGGCGTGGGTGTGAATATCCACGAAACCCGGCATCAACAAGTACTTCGATGTCCCTTCTTTTGGTATAATCCGCGCGATCCGGCCTCTTTCTATTTCCACCGTTCCGGTGTATGTGCCTTCTGGGTCGATGATTTCGACATTTTCGAAGATCATATGACGACGGTTTTGGATAAATTTTTAGGTTGATCGGGGTTTAACCCCTTCGAAATCGCTTTTTGATAACCCAACCATAGGACGGGAAGGATCCGCAACGGCAGCTCATCTGAATTGGATGACCCAACGACGATGTCACCCTCTTTTCCCACCACAATCACTTCCGCGCCATAACCTTTCAATTCGTGGACCAAAGCGTTCTCATAATCGGTACCTTGTGATTGAACCAAAACCAGGCTGGAAGCGGTAAGTGTCGATTTCGGACCATGCCGGTACTCCAACGGTTCGTTGTAGTCGACCGATTCCAGGGCCATCTCCTGCAGTTTCAGCGCTCCCTCTTTGGAGAGCCCCAGTAGCGCGTCATAGCCTAAGAAAACGAAATGGTTCAGCCGTTTCAAATCCAACCGCGCGATCACACGCTTGGATGCTTCTAAAACGGCGATCGCCCTTTCTGAAAGATTAACGGGTTGAAAAGGCCCTAAAAGCGCGTCCAATATCGCGGCGAAAGAGCCCGTCATAACAACGCTTTCTTCATAGGCGAAGTCAAACAGGAAGGCCCGATCGCTGTTCTTGACGATAGAACTGTCTTTTTGACAGGTGACGCCGATCGTGTATACACCGCTTTTGCGCAAGCGATCCAAAACCAGGACGGTTTCCGTCGATTCGCCCGTTCGCGATATCAATACGGCGACGTCAGTTTCGGGATTCAAGTCAGGCAGGTTGTTTGTCGCTAAGACGCTGCCAGCCGACCGAACGAAGCTGGGTATCCTATGCCGGTTGAGAACGGACGATACCGTGTAGCCAAGGTTATAAGAAGACCCGCATCCGATAAACAGATACCGTTTTCCTTTTTCGTAAGGTATCTTCATTTGGGATGTTTGATTCAGTAAATCCGACACTCGATTGATCTCTCTCTCTGTTGCGCTCACATTGACCCTCCATTCTCATTCCGTCGTTTACGCGCCGATCTCCAAACAAATCGCGATCTTTCATTATACCCTGTTTAAAGCAATCATAGCATCTTTTATCGGGAGTTGTCAACGAAATGAGGATGGTACGATGTTCGATTTCCCGATAGGCGCGGTTCGAAAAAAAAGCGGTATAATCAACTATCTGTTGTAGGAGGAGGACTGTATGCAAGCGCTCAATACGCGAGATGTCTCGCAAACCATCCCTCTTGCCGAAGCCCTGTTTTCCGGTACCGCTCCAAATGGCGGTTTATGGGTTCCGGAAACATTTCCGCAATTCTCTCTTCTCCGGTCGAAGAGCGCAAAACCGCGCTTTTTAGAGATCGGGCCGGAGATCCTTCGGCTTTTTTTGCCGGAAGCGCCAAAAGAATGGCTCGTGGAGCTCTTCGATCGCATCTATCCCACACGGTTCGATCATCCCGAAATAACGCCGCTACGGGAAGCGGGCGCGCCAAACCGGACGTTTTTTTTGGAACTCTTTCACGGGCCGACCTTAGCTTTCAAAGACGTGGCTTTAACGCTACTGCCTCACTTGATGCGGTATGCCCTCCAAAAATCCGGGAAGACTGGTCGTCTACTTGTGTTGACCGCCACCTCGGGCGATACGGGAAAAGCGGGCTTATCGGCATTTCGGATGATCCCCGACACGCAAATCTTCGTTCTTTACCCGGAGGGCGGCATCTCGTCCATCCAACGAGAGATGATGTTGGAAGAGAAAGCGCCGAACACGCGTGTCTTCTCCCTAAAAGGAGATTTCGACGACGCGCAACACCTCGTTAAATCGTTGATGGCCGACAAAGTGTGGAGAGAAGATCTTCACCAACGGGGAATCGGGTTATCGACCGCGAATTCAATCAACCTGGGGAGAATCCTGATCCAGGTGATCTATTACTTTTCTTCCTATCTGGAGCTTGTCGACCGCAGATGCCTCCAACCCGGCGATCCCGTGAACTACTGCGTGCCCACCGGGAACTTTGGCAATATCCTGGCTGGTTACTACGCCTCTCGCATGGGGTTGCCTGTCGGCCGCCTGATCTGTGCTTCCAATCAGAATCGAATATTGAGCGATTTTTTCCATACAGGAGTCTACGACCTCGCAGCGCATAGGCCAGTCCTAAAAACCTCCTCTCCTTCGATGGACATTTTAATCTCCTCCAATCTGGAACGCTGGATTTTCGAGAAACTAGACAGAGAAGGGCGGAAAACCGCTGAATTAATGGCGGCGTTGACACAGTCGG
>JAAYCF010000371.1 GCA_012744415.1 Thermotogaceae bacterium | reverse complement strand
CGCCATAGAAGGGCACGGCGGGGTAAAAACTCCACTTCGAAGGATTCACCCAAATTTTCTGCTGTAACGTTTTTTTTCACATTTTCGACGTTTTTCGCCATAGTCTCACCTTTGGTGGAAACGGTATCGGATTCTGGGGTCCACAACAGCTAACAGGATATCCGCGGCTAAGTTCCCGATAATAAGCATCAATGAGCTGACCATCAAAGAAGCCATAACAAGATAAAGATCCTGGGCCGTAAGCGCTTGAATGACCAAACGACCCATTCCCGGCCATCCAAAAACGGTTTCCGTCAACACGGCTCCTCCCAATAAACCGGACAAGGAATATCCGAATATTGTTACGAGAGGGTTGATCGCATTTCGCAAGGCATGTTTGTAAAAAACGATTTTTCGCGGCATACCTTTTGCTTTCGAAAACTCCACGTAATCCATATGAAGCTGATCTAAAAACTGACCTCTCATCTGGCGCATGATACCGGCCAAACCCGAAAAGCCCAAGGTTATCGCCGGACCGATCACGTGCCAAAAGTAATCCCCGATCAACTGCCAGGTATTCATCTGAGAGCTGTTAACCGATAACATCCCCCCGATGGGAAAAAGGCGCGTACGGGAAGCGAAATATAAGAAGAGTAAACCGAAAAAGAAGTTCGGAATCGATAATCCCAAAAAAGCGATCACCGAAGAAAGTTGATCTTTAAAGCTGTATTGCTTAAGGGCGGCATAGATTCCCAAGGGGATTCCGATCGCCCAAGACAACGCGAGCGTTGTAAGACTCAACAACAACGTGGCACCCAAACGTTGCCAAATCAGGTTGAATACGGGTTGTTTGAACTGGAAAGAGTACCCCCAATTCCCTTTAGTCACTTGGAACAACCAGGTGAAGTATTGTGTAAACGGGTCTTTGTCAAACCCGAATTCTCTTTCCAACCGTTGGACCGTTTCTCGGCTGATCGAAGGATCTAACCGGAAGACATCGAGAAAGTTTCCCGGGGCTGCCGAAATGATGAGAAACGAAAGGATAGAGACTCCCAGTAGAACGGGAATGGACAGGATGAGCCGTCTTAAGATGAATTTCAACACGTCGATTCAACCTCCGAAAGAGAAATGGGGGATTCTTAAGAATCCCCCTAAACGGGTTCGTTAATCCCTATAAAGAGCCCAAAGATTCCATAAGATCGGGGGCGTCGAGCTGCTGCCCAGATCGGTGCCTTTCAGTTCCGCTTTTTTCGCGTACAGACGAAGACCTTGAACCGTGTACAGAAGCGGAGCTTCTTCCACGTAGAGTCTTTGGAAATCGGCGAACATTTGCCAGCGTGTTTCTTCATTCATTTCCCTGACTTGATCTCGGAAAATGCGGTCGATCTTCCACTCTTCGTTGGAGATCCAATAGTTGTCTGGATCAGCCCAGGAACCGGTGTCGGGGTGAATATTCCAGAAATGGAGATCCCCGTCGATTCGGTTGACATTGGATCCAGAATGAGGATCCGGCCCGCCGGTTAAACCCATGACCATCGTTTCCCAATTTCCGGTTGCCGTCAGCGCGCCTACCAGCGTATTGAAATCGATCGGGTTGAAGGTGACGTCGATCCCGATTTGCCCAAAGGTATCGACGATGAGGTTACACGCCGTTTCACGTTGGTTGTTACCCGCATTCGTCGTTAAAAGGAATTTGACCTGGATACCGCGATCATCAACGAGTTTCCCTTCGGCATTCCACGTGAAACCGGCCGCCTTCAGCATCTCTTTGGCTTTTTCAAGATCGTAAGGCGTCGCTAAATCCTCGATCGCCGGATCATAGAACGGAGACGCCGGAGAAACGGGACCCCACTGGGGTTGCGCTAAACCGTTATAGATGACTTCGATCATGGAATCGCGGTCGATCGCGTAGGATAAAGCGTTTCTGAATTTCTTGTTTCTGAACCAGTACTGCTGATCCGCCGTCGGAGAATGTTGGTTGAAAGCGAGGAACAACGTGGAATAGGTCGGTCCGACAACGCCGACGTCCCATCCCTTTTCTTCGGCTTGCGCTTTAATGTTAGGGTATTGCGCGGCTTGCGGAGCCAAATAATCCAATTCCCCCGCTTCAAATTTCAATTGGGCGGTGTTCAAGTTCGGAACGGAAACGAAAACCATGCTGTCGAAATAAGGTAACCGATTGCCATCCAAATCGACACGGAAATAATACGGATTTCTCGATAATACCACTCTTTGATCGGGTAGATACTCGGTAACGATCATGGCGCCGGAACCGACGAGTTTATTGACATCCGCCAACGTCCAGAACTCTTGCCATTTCCCGGCCGCTAAAACGGGTTCGACGATGTGTTTGGGGAAAATTTGAACGCCACCGATCTGTCGTAATCCCACGGCGTAGGGTTCTTTGTACCAGATCTTAATGCGATTTTCGTCGAGCATTTCGATCTGCGGGGCTCTCCCTTGCGCGTCCGTAATAACGTCGTAGGTGCTCAGACAGTTTTCCGGTACAAACCATATGTTCTTGAACGTCCAATAAACGTCTTCCGTTGTCAATGGTTTCCCGTCGGACCATTGAAGCCCTTTTCGAATGGTGAAAATCCAACCGTTGCCTTCCGGAGTGACTTCCCACCCGGTAGCCAAGTTTCCGCCTCTGATTTCGACGTTCTTACCGAAATCGACCAGACTATCCCACATGATACCGGTGATGTCGGTCGAGCTTGTTTCCTGGGCAAACGCCGGGTTAAAGGTTTTGGGGTCCGAGACGGCGTAGAAATAGAGCGTGCCTCCGGTTTTTCCTTTGACTGGTTCAACGATGTACTGCAGGTTATCTGATGGAACAATACCCGCAAATACGGTGCCGAGCAGTAAACTCAGTACGAATAACACACTTAACGCTTTTTTCATGTTTTCCCTCCTTCGAATTTTGGGAGTATAGCGCTGATGCGCATTTTCTATTTTTCTACGATTTTTTCCGGCTCACCCAGCGAGTAGAGATGACAGGAAACCGAATGGTTTTGGGCGATCCGCACCATCTGCGGATATTCTTTTTCACAAGCCGGCATCGCGTACTTGCAACGTGTTCGGAAGAAACAGCCGGTTGGCCGGTTGATCGGGCTGGGGACTTGTCCGGAGAGCAGCTCTTTCCGCTTCCGCCGCGTTTTAGGGTCAGGAATCGGCGTCGCCGCCAGCAACGCTTTCGAATACGGGTGCATCGGATTTTCGAAGATCTCGTTGGTATCCCCTTTTTCTACCATTTTCCCGAGGTACATGATGCCGACACGGTCGCTGATATACCGTACGACAGACAAGTTGTGGCTGATAAAGATATACCCCGCGTTTAATTTTCCCTGTAGCTCTTTTAACAGTTTGATAATCTGGGCTTGAACCGAAACGTCCAACGCGGAGGTCGGTTCGTCCAATACGATCAGAGACGGATCAACGCATATCGCTCGCGCGATGGCGATACGTTGCCGTTGGCCCCCAGAAAACTGGTGGGGATACCGATCCACATGGTAGGGTTTTAATCCGACCGAAGACAAGAGTTGGCTCATCCGCTCTTCGACTTCCTTCTTCGAGCGTACCATCCCGTGGAAGAGAAGAGGCTCGGAAAGGGTTTGTCCAACGGTCATCCGCGGGTTGAGAGAAGAGGTGGGGTCTTGGAAAACGATTTGCATCTTCTGACGATACTGTTTCAGGGATCGCTCTTTGAGAATGGCGATGTCTTCCCCCTCCAAAAATATGTTGCCTCCGGTCGGATTCAACAGACGGATAATCGTTCGCCCGATGGTGGTCTTTCCACAACCGGATTCTCCGACGATACCGAAGGTATGGCCTTTGTCGATGGTAAAACTAACACCGTCGACCGCTTTCAGCTGCGCGACAGTTTTTTGAATGAGAAACCCCGATTTGATTGGGAAATATTTCTGAAGATCTCTTACTTCCAGCAAGACTTTTGAACCGGAATCATTCATGTCCTTCTCCTCACCCATGGGATACGCCGTTTGTAATCGGGTTGAAACAACGGATGTAATGACCTTCTGCGTGTATCAAAGATGGCAGCTCTTTTAAACAACGCTCGAGCTTTCTCGGGCAGCGCGGCAGAAAAGGGCAAAGATCGGGCGCGTTTAACATCATCGGGGGTTGACCCGGGATCGGTTCAAGAACCTGGTCTTTTTGGTCCATCCTGGGAATGCAACTAAGCAAAGCATGGGTATAGGGGTGCATCGGTTTTTCGAAGATCGTAAAGACGTCCGTATACTCCATCGTTTTTCCGCCATACATGACCATGACACGGTCCGACATCTCCGCGATTACGGCCAAATCGTGGGTGATAAAGATTAACCCGCTCTTGAATTCGGCTTGAAGGTCTTTCATCAATTCCAGGATCTGTGCCTGAACGGTGACGTCGAGAGCGGTGGTCGGCTCGTCCGCGATCAATATTTCAGGATTGCAGGAAATGGCGATCGCGATAACCACGCGCTGGCGTTGCCCGCCCGAAAGCTCGAAGGGGTATTGGTGAACGCGTTCCCGGGGATTTGAAAAGCCAACTTTGTCCAGCATCTTGACGGCAATATCCAGCGCTTCCTTCTCATTCACTTTTTGGTGAAACATAATCGTTTCGGTCATCTGGTCCGCTACCGTGTAGAGAGGGTCGAGCGAGGTCATCGGGTCTTGAAAGATGATGCTGATATGCTTTCCGCGAATCTTCGTGTATTCATCCCCTTGAAGCTGCGCCAAATCCAAATATCCGCCTTTTTGGCGTTCCGGGAACTCAGGGGTCTTAAAGAAGACCCTTCCTCCGGCCAATCGTCCCGGCTTGTCGATCAAACCTACGAGGGATTTCGCGGTAACGCTCTTTCCGGAACCGGTTTCACCGACGATCCCGATGACTTCGTTCTCAGACAACGAGAAAGAAACGTCATCCACTCCCTTCACCGTGCCCTCAGCTAGGTCGAAATACGTTCTGAGCTCCTCAACTTTTAAAATCGGTTCGTTCAAATCGGACACCTCATTAAAAAGGTCGGTTTTTTGGTACTTGTTAAGGAAACATAGAGTCGGGCAATTATAGCACGGTTTTTACGATCACGCACACCAGTTCGTTAACCGAATGAAATATCATATTGATAAATCTCGAATCCTCAAAAGAATTATGATTCTTCCATTCAGATCCACATACGCCCCGATAGGAAGACGCGGATCGATTTGAGGGTGCGCGCTCCCGGAGGAGTGTCGATTGCGCACCAGAATTCTACCAGATTCCGGTAGGTCGGCAACAGTGACGAAAGTCATAACCTTCACGGAGCCGTATATTATTTGTATTCTATCCTTCTAAACGACGTCACACCTCGATAACCGTTAGTTAACCGTACCATTTCTTCCGATTTAAAAGGACGCGGAGGTGATTGTTTTCCGGGTCTATCGTCCGTGTGGGCATTATGGTATAATAAGCCTTAAGTTTTTAGAAGCCCAAAACCCTCTTTAATGCGGGGGATGGACTTCCGGGAGGTCTGAGCGGGATGTACGATTTTCAAGCGATCGAGAAGAAATGGCAAAGGGTCTATGCCTCGGAGGAACCGTTTCGAATAGATTTAGAACAGGCGAAAAAGCCGTTTTATAATCTCATGATGTTTCCTTACCCAAGCGCCTCCGGTTTACATATCGGCAATATGTTCTCATTCATCGGTTCGGACGTTTACGGCCGATATATGAAGCTGCTGGGATATGACGTCTACGAACCGATCGGCTTCGACGCTTTCGGAATCCATAGTGAGAATTACGCGCTGAAAACCGGGAAACATCCGGCGGAGTTGACGCCACAAAGCATTCGATTTTTCCGCGAAGAACAGTTGAAGAAAATAGGGGCGATCTACGACTGGCGAAGCGAGGTCAACACCTCTTCTCCAGAGTATTATCGGTGGACGCAATGGGTTTTCCTGCAGCTTTTCAAAGCCGGATTAGCGGAAAAACGCGAAAGCGAAGTCAACTGGTGCCCTTCCTGCAAAACCGTTTTGGCGGACGAGCAAGTCATCGAAGGCCTTTGCGAGCGGTGCAACGCGGCCATCGAGAAGAAAACGATGAGTCAATGGTTTTTTAAAATCACAAGATATGCCGACCGTTTGCTGGAAAACTTGGAAAAACTCGATTGGACAGATATCACAAAGAATATCCAGAAGAGCTGGATCGGCCGTTCCAAAGGAACGACGGTTCACTTTCGACTCGAAGCATCCGAGGAAAGCGTCGAAGTCTTTACGACGCGTGCCGATACTGTCTTCGGAGTTACTTTTATCACCTTGGCGCCCGAACACCCGCTCGTCGAAAGACTCGTAACGGAAGAACAAACCGACGTATACCGGGATTTTTTATCGCGCGTCAGCAAAATGGACGATGCCACCCGCACCTCGATCAGCCGGCCAAAAACCGGAATTTTCACAGGGTCTTACGCCTGTCATCCCTTCACCGGTGAAAGAATCCCGATCTGGGTTGGAGATTATGTGCTGTACTCCTACGGTACCGGCGCGGTTATGGGCGTGCCCGCCCACGATGAACGGGACTACGTCTTCGCGAAAAAATACGCTCTGCCGATAAGAAAAGTAATCGGTTGTTCAGATGATCAGCTGCCCTACACCGAAAAAGGGAAGATGGTGGATAGCGGGGAATACTCGGGCTGGGAAAGCGAACGGTTCATCGCCGAAGCGGAATCACTCGCCCCATTCCTAAAAAGCAAAGTGCATTATCATCTGCATGATTGGTGCCTGTCGCGCCAGCGGTATTGGGGGCCTCCGATCCCGATCCTTTACTGCGAACGTTGCGGAACGGTTCCGGTGCCGGATAAGGATCTTCCCGTCTTGCTACCCGTCACGGACGACTATATCCCTGACGGTAGCGGCCTTTCTCCTTTGGCCCGAAACGAAGGATTCTTGTGGACGACCTGCCCCGTTTGCGGCGGGAAAGCCAGAAGAGAAACCGACGTCAGCGACAATTTTTTCGATTCCGCCTGGTATTTTTTGCGATATATCTCGCCAAATAACCCGGAAGAGGCTTTTAGTCCTGACCGCGTACGGAAATGGCTGCCGGTGAACATGTATGTCGGCGGGAACGAACACGCGAACCTCCATCTGATGTACGCGCGCTTTATCACGATGGCTTTGCACGATATTGGGCTGCTTCCATTTGAAGAACCGTTCACGAGGTTCCGCGGGCACGGTATGATTATTAAGGACGGTCAAAAGATGAGCAAGTCAAAGGGAAACATCGTGAATCCCAACGACTACTTTGAGACCCACGGGGTCGACACCCTTCGGACCTATCTGATGTTTATGGGCAACTTCCTGGAAGGCGGCGATTTCCGCGAAAGCGGTTTGGACGCGGTAAAACGCTTTCTCAGCCGTGTGTGGGACTTAACAACTCTACCGGCCGGTTCAAGCTCTTTGAAAGCGAAAATCAAGATGGCGGAAACGATCAAGCGCGTTCAGTTCGCTTTCGAAAACATTAAGTACAATACCGGGGTCGCCGCGTTGATGGAGCTCGTGAACAGTTTGCAGGACGAGAAAGAGATCGAATCGGGCTTTATCGTGGACATTGCCCGCTTATTAGCCCCTTACGCGCCTTTTATCAGCGAGGAGATTCACGCGGTGTACGGGGGAAAAGGAACGATTCTCAATACCGGCTTTCCTTCCGGGTATGACATTTACCTCGAACAAGCTCTTGTTGAAATCCCGGTTCAATTTAATGGTAAATTGAGGGGAAAGATCACGATCGCTCAAAACGCCACGCAAGAGCAGGTAATGGAATTGGTTCGCGCGGATGAAAAACTGGCGACGTATTTTCAGGGGAAAGAACTGAAAAAGGTCATCTACTTGCAAGACAAAATCGTTAATCTGATTCTGGCGTGAATGTAACGGTTTCAGGCAAAACCACCGAATCCTTCTTTGGATAAAGGGAAGCTCAAAACGCCGGTTAACTTGAAATAGATGGACGAATGGTGTATACTACAGAACGGGATATTGTTTTCTATTTGCTTTTTTTCATTTTATCTTTATCTTATTTGATGGTTTGTGAGTTGTCCGTTTCAATGTGGGGGGTTTAAAGAATGCTTTTTAAGCGTTTTTTATGTTCCGATTTTGAAGAAATCGCGGAACGGTTTTTTGTTGCCGAAGATACCTTCGCGCTAACCAGTTATCAGCTGTCGGTTCAAGAGCGCCGATTTCTTCTTGATATCAGTCACCCTTACATAACGACTCTTGATTTAAGCGCCGCCCGGATTCCCATAGAGGGTATGCCCGTTGAGGGCTTTTTGTTGTTGGGAAACCGGCCCCAATGGGAGCAAGTGATACGAAAGCTGTTAAGATCCAGGGTCGAAAATACGGTCCCCTTATTAAGCCAGATACTCGAGTTGATTTACAATCGCAATCTAAAACCGATACGCCTTCCTTCCGGCAAGCAGCTTTCTTTCGAAAGGCCGATGATGATGGGAGTGATCAATCGAACGGCCGATAGTTTTTATTCGAAAAGCCGGATCGAAAGCGATCAAAAAGCCTTGGACAAAGCCTTAGAGATGGAGCAACACGGAGCGCAAATCATCGACGTCGGAGGCGAATCCTCCCGTCCGGGTTCTCACGGGATACCCGAAGCGGAGGAAGAAGAACGTGTGATTCCAACGATCCGCTTACTCGCAAAACATCTTAAAATACCCGTTTCCGTTGATACGACCAAGGTCGAAATCGCGAGAAAAGCCGTCGATGCCGGAGCCGACATCGTCAACGATATCTCGGGGCTTTCGCCGGATTCAGAACTTTTCGATTACGTCGCGAATCAGCGTGTTCCGGTTGTATTAATGCACATACAAGGGACCCCAAAGACCATGCAGGCGCGCCCGACTTACCAACACGTTGTACGCGAAGTTGCAGAGAGGTTTGAATCCGTCCTTTGCGCGTTGAAGGAGAAAGATTATCCACTTCATCAGGTTATCCTCGATCCCGGTTTTGGGTTCGGGAAATCTCTTCCGGACAATCTCTATTTGTGGTCCCAACTATCTGTTTTTAAGAGTTTTCGATTACCTATTCTTGTCGGGACTTCTCGGAAATCGTTCATCGGCGCGATTACCGAGACCGCAGAGCCTTCTGAAAGGCTACCCGGAACGCTTGCAACAACAACTTCCGGTATCGCTCGATCCGTCAATAT
>JAAYCF010000370.1 GCA_012744415.1 Thermotogaceae bacterium | reverse complement strand
TTTGATCGGCGCAAACCCAATCTATATTTCGGGTTGATGGTCAAATGCCGGTCGATATCCACTCTTTTGGGGATTCCGGTCGGGGCTTTAGTTTTCTCCAATTTTGCGGATTAACGCCTATCCGGTTGTATCGAAAAAAAATGCCGAAAGGCTTTCCGGGTTTAGCGATTTTGTTATCGTCGGGTTTTTCTGCCTTCAGGATAGGAAACCCACATGTTTCGCGGCGTGTATGAGCCGTTTTATGTCCCGTAGTCCGATCTTACCCTTAAAGTACCCGTTTTGCGGTTTACGGGGTCAACCGCCCAAACCGTGAAATAGGGTTACTGTTTCAGAACGGCGAGAATTTTCCGAATTCCCTTTTCGATTTCTGTATCCAGGTTCTTGAACATTCGTCCGATAGAAACCCCTTCAAGGATCACCGCGTTCTTTTCTTTAGCATATTTGGAAAGTTTTGCTAAGGATTGCTTGCCTCCCAAGGAAGAGAAAGGAAAGCCTTGTGTCACGAACGGCAAAAACTTCTTACCTTCAAGTCCTTTGATTTGCGCGACGGTTTCGAGCGCTACGGGGGTCGGTTGTCCTCCCCAAACGGGCGATCCGATGAGGAAAAGGTCAAAATCATTTTCGGGCGGCAGGTTCGTAATGTGAAAGGTATTCGGCTTTCCTTGAACGTTGATACTCACCGGTTGATCGGTCATCAACTCGATGAATGCGACCGTGTGCCCCTCTTTTTCGAGAGCGGCGGCGATCTGTTTACCAAATTTCAGCGTGGTGCCGGTTTTCGAATGAACCATAAGGCAAACATTCATGGCGTTCCCCCCTTCATTAATCGTGCGCTTACGTTATTATATCCTAATTGTGGAAGAAAACCGCGCGCCGTTATCGAATACCGAAATCGGACGAATCTTCCAATGGCTACAAACGCGATAAAATTGCCTCAATAATCACTCAGTACGCGTCTTCTCTACCAGATGCAAACGATAAAGGCCCGGTTCTTCAGAAATTAGCCCGAGATCACGATACCCTACCCGTTGAAAATACGATAGATCTCCGTTTGGGAATACACCGTTTTCTTCGCTGATGGCCAGGATCTTCCGGTATCGGGTAAATAGGAGGTCTTCCAAACGCCTTAATGGGGCGGACTTGTAATCCCGCTCTTCGGAAGAAAGGTAGAGGCAGGTGATAAATGCCGTATCTTCCGAACGCGGAATATCGTAGGGGACGATCAAAGAAGGCGCGTACTCTGCGCCACCGAGCAGCTTGCCTTTTTCTGCGTTGACAAACCCCAAGGTGTCCATACCATAACTTTTGAATAATCGAAACTTTTCGCGATAATCCGATGCGCATACCCCGCCAGTGCATTGACCGGCCAACGCGATCGTGGCTTCGGTAATCGGTAGGATTTCTCCTTCATAGGGTTCCTTGTTTAGCTTCACCCGATATGGGTTTTCGGGTAGGATCTTCCCCTTCGAAAGCGCTTCCAGAAACTCTTTCCGTAAAGGGGAGAAGTGTCGTGTCTGTTCGTCTATAACGAGAAGAAAAGGAAAAAACATCCGTAAACGTTTCGCAAGGTTGAAGTCGTATGAAACGTCCGCGGTCCGAATGGCCAACCGATCGTAGAACTCGTCGAGCAAACGGAGCTGAGAAAGAATCATCGGACACTGCGTTCCCCAATAATAAAAGTCTACCTTCATTTGGACTCCTTTTCATCGGATAAATATCCCGGTTTTAAATCCAATAAGGCGCGTTTTTCAACGGCAATCTCCATTAAGAAAAACCGGCTGTTCTTTCGATGAAGCTTACCAGATCCCACTTTCCGTATCCGAAGGTTATTGGCTATCGGAGTTAAGCGTAAAGTGATTATATTATATCCCATATAACGAAAAAAATCAGCAATAACTTTCGTAAAGTTAACTTCTTTCGGTTTTCCGGTTACTGAGCGCGTATAATTGTGATCGAGTAGGAAGAACAATCGCGAGACATAATAGAAAGCCCGGACCCTCCTCGTGTATAATAAACCGGGGTAACTTAAACGGCGGTTAAATTAGAAGAAGGCGCGCTGATACGAAGATTAAAATGTCGGAGCTACCCGAATATCGCTCGATAGGCTGATACTTTCGGTAAACGCAAACTTCGAAGGTGATGGAACTTGTCCGACTTTACAAAACGTGAAACATGCCTTCCCGGTCTTTTACTAATAGAGCCGACCGTCTTCACGGATCACCGCGGGTTTTTTACAGAATACTATTCGGAAGAAGCGTTTTTGGGTTTGGGAATCAAGCGGAGATTTGTGCAAGACAACCACTCAAAATCCAAAAAGGGTGTTTTGCGCGGCCTCCACTTTCAGAGGAGACGTCCCCAGGGAAAGCTCGTGAAAGTGTTAAGCGGAGCGACTTTCGATGTCGCGGTGGATCTGCGAGCGGGTTCCCCTTTTTACGGTCAGTGGTACGGCGTGTTGTTGACCGAAGAAAACCCAAAAATGTTGTACCTTCCCGAAGGATTCGCGCACGGGTTTTTGGTTCTTTCAGAATCGGCTGATTTGATTTACAAATGTACGGATTTTTATAATCCCGAAGACGAGGGCGGGGTTCGATGGGACGATCCGGATATCGGCATCCAATGGCCTTTTTCAGAATACGGTATCGAAGCGCCGATACTCTCTCAGAAGGATCGTAATCAAAAGCGGCTAAGGGAACTAGAAAACCTTTTTCTATTCAAGGAGCTTCCATAATGATTTTGATTACGGGCGCAAACGGTCAACTCGGAAGAGCGATACAAAACGAATGCGTCGGGAGGGGAATTCGCATTCTTCCGACGGATTTTTTTCCGGAAGGAAACCGGAAACCGAATGGGCTTACTCACCTGGATATCTCGAATTTCGTCGAATTAAAGCAATTCCTTCATCGGAACCCGTGCGATATGATCATCAATTGCGCGGCCTATAACGAAGTAGACAAAGCGGAGCGCGATACGGAAACCGCGTTTTTGGTCAATGGTTTCGGACCCAAAAATCTGGCGATTATGGCGAATCAAATGCAAATCCCCCTTGCGCACTTTAGTACCGATTATGTTTTCGATGGTAAAAAGGGGAGTCCGTATGAGGTTTGGGACAAACCGAATCCGCTGTCAAAATACGCGGAGAGCAAGTTGTATGGGGAAGACCTAATTCACCGATTCACGAACAAATATTACATAATTCGTTTAAGTTGGGTTTTTGGGGACGGAAGGACGAATTTCGTGAAAAAAGTGTTGGAATGGTCGAGAGATAAAGAGGAGTTGAAAATAGTCGAAGATCAGGTATCTTGCCCGTCCTATACGGTCGACCTGGCGGGCGCCGTACTCGACTTGATCGCTGCGGGCGAATACGGGACGTATCATCTATCCAATACCGAGTACTGCAGCCGGTACGAGTGGGCGGCGTATATTTTGAAACAGACAGGATGGAAGGGGAAGCTGATACCTGTAAGCAGCGCGGAATTTCTGACGGTGGCTAAGCGCCCCGCTTTTTCTGCGCTCTCCGATTCCGCGGCGAGGCGTGTTCTCAGGTACAGTCTTCCTAACTGGAAAGACGCGACTCTGAGATTCCTGAAACGATATTCGGAGTATGGCAATCATATTCATAAATAGAATCAAGCGTTTACTGAGCCTTTTGGGGTTTCCGCAAAAATCCGATTGGCGCTCCAGCAAGGAGAAGGATTGATAAAGAACCATTTTCCTTTTTTTGAAAATAAAAAGCCGAAAAAGATTTAGAATTGATCCTGCGAATCAGCAAAGCGGAAGTGAAGGCGTTGTTGCGATTACTCAGTGGTAGGAGGTTTGTGTGAGCCTTTTAGTAACCGGATGCGCGGGATTTATCGGGTGCAACTACGTTTCCTTTTCTTTGGAAAAGCACCCGGATCGAAAAATCGTCGGGCTTGATTTATTGACCTACGCAGGAAACATCGATAATTTGCGTGATGCGCTGGCACACCCTTCTTTTACTTTCGTAAAAGGAGATATCTGTGATGCGGACACGGTAGAAGCGCTCCTCGAAAGATACCACATCGAAAAAATCGTTCATTTTGCGGCGGAATCGCACGTGGACCGTTCGATTCACGATCCGCAAGCATTCTTGAAAACGAATATTTTGGGAACGCAAACGCTGTTGGAGTGCGCGAAGAGGCATTGGAAAGAGGGAAGCGGATGGCGATCGGGATGCAAGTTTGTACACGTTTCGACCGACGAAGTCTATGGGGCTTTGGGACCGTCGGGGGTTTTCATCGAGCAAACCCCGCTTGATCCTCATAGTCCGTATGCTGCCTCGAAAGCTGCGTCGGATTTGTTCGTAAAGGTTTATTACGACACTTACGGGTTGCCGGTGACGATCACCCGCTGTTCCAACAACTACGGCCCTTACCAATTCCCGGAAAAACTGATCCCGTTGATGATCCGAAAAGCATTATACCATCAACCGTTACCTGTTTACGGCAACGGGAAACAGGTACGGGACTGGTTATACGTCACGGACCATTGCGCCGCCCTCGAATTGATCTTAGAGAAGGCGAGAAACGGAACGGTCTATAATATCGGCGGGCATAACGAAAGGGAAAATATAGAGATCGTCGATACGATCCTATCGCTTCTGAGGAAGAAAACAGACGATCCAAGCATCAACAACAGTTTGATTCGCCACATAACAGACAGACTCGGGCACGACCGGCGATACGCCATCGATCCGGAGAAGATAACGCGGGAGCTCGGGTGGACCCCTGCTGTTCCTTTCGAAGAAGGCATGGAAAGAACCATCGACTGGTACTTGGACAACCGCGCCTGGTTGGAGAAGAGCATTTCTGGAGAGCC
>JAAYCF010000044.1 GCA_012744415.1 Thermotogaceae bacterium | reverse complement strand
GAGCTACAGCCGCATTTCTTGGTCGGAGCGACTGGATTTGAACCAGCGGCCTCATGCGCCCAAGGCATGCGCGCTTCCAGCTGCGCCACGCTCCGACATAAACGTTGCGAATTATATCATAATCCCACAGGCGCGTCAAGTGATTGGTGTCCCCCGCTTTCTATCCATATTATTTAAGGAGGAATGGACCTGTCACCGCCTCAATAAGATGCCGGACGAGAGTTATTGATTCTGCTAAAGACCTTATTCACGAAAGGGGCGAATGAACAAGGAGTATCGCGCGAAGAAGGGATTGGAGCGCCTTCTTTGGAATGCCGTTTTTTGGAGCGCCGACATTTATGTCGGCATGGGTTTTGTTACTCGATGTAAAAGACTCTATCCACTGGGGACACGAAGGAAGACTCGATGCACCTTTTTTGGAGTGCTATGGAGCACCTTCTTTGGAACGTCGCTTTTTGGAGCGCCGACATTTATGTCGGCATGGGTTTTGTTACTCGATGTAAAAGACTCTATCCACTGGGGACGCGAAGGAAGACTCGATGCACCTTTTTTGGAGTGCTATGGAGCGCCCGACTTTAGTCCAATACCGTAAAATTGAGGGACATAGATTGAGGTTTTAAAAAAATCGCTTATAACAATAAACTGCTTATAGACCTTTCACAAAGCGGATGACACGGAGCGTACAGCTACTTATTCCAAATAGGTGCACCTTCAGGTTAGCACCGTTACTTCGGTTTTCAGATCCGAAGATGAAAGCAGTATGTTTCCTCGAGACAGTCCGAAGAAACCCTCTTAATAAGCCGACCTGGAAGGTCGGCGCTCCAAACAGGCTTGTCTCGCAAATCTCTTATTTTTACGACTTTAGACTTTAATCAGGCATGGGGTTAATCCAATTAGCGTTTCGTCAAGAAAAATTTGTCCTTATATCGAGACAATAACGTTTAAAACCGCTAAACAAGAAGAACTGAAGTCTCACCTATTGAAAAAACATTACTGCGGTGCTCCGACCATCTGGTGCTTCAATCGTCGAGTAGTCCATCCCAAACACTTCATTTCGATCACTCCGTCGCGTGACACAAATAGCCGATCACTTCGCGGATACCGCTCACCATATACGCTAAAGGCAAAAAGGGTTGGTCTCGCTTCCCTGCCGCCATCTCCGGCAACGCCGGAACGTGGATGAATCCGGTCCTACGCGGGTAACCCTTGCTTTGTCCTTCAGAAAGCAACGTATAAAACACGGCATTGCATACAAAGGTGCCGGCTGTGTAAGAGAGCTGAGCCGGAATACCCCGGTTTTTCAAGTGGGTTTCCAACGATCTGACAGGAAGTGTTGTTTCCATTGCGAGAACATTCCCCGGCTCGAGAAGCGCGTCTTCAGGTTGGTATTTGTCGTTATCCGCGATACGCGCATCTTCGAGATTCAGAGCGACCCTTTCTAACACGAAGCATGTGGCCTTTGAGGAATAACCCAGGCTCAGCGCGATATCCGGACGAAGCGCATTCATCGCCTGACGAATTACAGCCGGAGCTTTCAAGAACGAAACCGGAAGGATACATGTGTGAATTTCACAACGCTCGGTCGTATATCCTGATAGCGCTTCACAAATCGATTGTGAAGGATTGTACTTGTCCCCGCCGAAAGGTTCAAAACCGGTCAGTAAAACTTTCATCGTAACCCCCCTATTTATATGGTTTTCCCTCTGAATATAAATACTTTCGACGCCATTCGGGCGCCGGTTCTTCCGTCGCCCAATACTCCTCGATGGAAGCAATCAGGTCTCCATCAAATCGATAAAAGGTCGTCGCGCAATGGCCGATTTTTTCATCTTCGTGAGTGACATGAATGACGCTCACTGCGCCTTGCGGCGTTTCTTCATAACGTTGCAGCCGCAAATGCCATCGACCCGGGTAGGCCGCGTTCATCGCGATGAAGCCGTCTCGTGAAAAGCGTTCCCGTGTTTGAGGCCATACGGCTTCGAAACGCGGCGACAGACAAGTTTTCGCTTTTATCCAATCCTGACTGTCAAAAGCATTTACAAAAGCCTGAACACAAGCGTATTGCCTTGATTCTGGATTCATATCGGTTTTTTTTGATTGTATTTTCTTTCCACGCTCCTATCCATCCCATCTCGTCACAAATACTCGTTACACCCGCCGATTATCGAAAGGGCAGGTATCCGGCAAACAAATAACTCTAAATAAGGTTATTTATCCTATATAACCCTAAAATATATTCATTTCTTCACTGCTACTCAGCATCTGTTCGGAACCTTTCCGAGACATACACCCCGAAGCCCATCCCGAAGGCGATCGCCGCTCTTTTAAGAGCCCGGAGAACGTCCACAAGAAAACCACTCTCCTGGTGATCCTCTCGAGTGAACAGATTAGAGAATCCGATCCGTTCCCGACACGTTATTTCGCTCGCAATTCCATAACCAGAACATATCGCCCGTTTTGACGAGCGCTGGTCGCTTTTTCGACGTAATTGCGGATGATGGCGGCGCTGATCTCATCGGTTTCGTTGCCTTCCTTGAAAGGATCGACGAGGGCTGTGTCGCTTTTTAGGGTTATGGTCACGCCATCTTTCTTTTCAAAGTATTCGACCGCCAGCGTGTACGGAGGGGTTTGCAGCATCGTGAGCTCTTCGGTCAACAGCAAGATGTTGCGAACCATTTTCGGAGGCAAATACTTCTCGCAGAAGGTTTTGACGGCCCCGTTCATCGCGTAAAAGTCGTATGTTTCGGTCTCGACGGTGTATTCGAAACCCCGGATGCGGTTGATAAACGCTTTCGTCTTCTCTTTTTGCGGATGGTCGAAAATCTGCCCGGGCGTTCCTTCTTCGAAAATCACACCTTCATCCATATAGAAAACCCGATTCGATACGTTTTTCGAGAACTCCATCTCGTGCGTCACGATCACCATCGTCATGCCTTCTTTCGCAAGTCTTCGGATAACCGCCAGCACTTCGCTGACCATCGTCGGATCCAACGCCGAAGTAGGCTCGTCAAACAGCAGTATTTCCGGATCCATCGCCAGGCAGCGCGCAATTGCGACCCTTTGCTTTTGGCCGCCTGACAGTTCGTCGGGGAAGTTTTGAGCTTTGTCGGAAAGGCCCACGAGTCGCAGTAAATCGGCCCCTCTGGCTTCCGATTCGCCTTTCGTCTTACCTAACAGCTTCATCGGCCCGAGCGTCAGGTTCTCTAATACCGTCAGATGCGCGTACAGATTGAAGGATTGAAAGACCATACCCATCTTTTGCCTCAGTTTTGGGATATTCGCTCCCTTAACCATAATGTCTTCCCCATCGATGAAGATATGGCCCCCCGTCGGTTTTTCCAGTAGATTTAAACAGCGCAGGAAAGTGCTTTTCCCCGTACCCGAGGGACCGATGATGGAAATCACTTCGCCGTCGTTGATCTCGCAGGTGATATCTCGCAGGACGGTTAACTGGTCGAATTTTTTCGATAACCCGGTGACTCGGATCATTCTTGATTCCTCCTGACCATCGCGCTGATCTCGGTTTTCATATAGGGAATGGAAAAATCGATTTGCGCCGCTTCATCTTCAATCAAATAATAGTTGGCGATCGCAATATCGATTCTACCAGACTCCAACGCCGGGATCATGGCCTCGAAGGTCATATCCGTAATCTCCAGTTTTTTATCCAGCGCGTGCGCGATACGGTATCCCAATTCGATATCATGCCCTGCCAGTTGTTTGTTGTACACGAACGCGAACGGTTCGGTCAAACTGCATGTTCCCATTTTCAGCACCCCGTTGGTTCCTTGTGTTTTCAATACCGGTAACGGAGGCGGAGTCCCCCAGTTTTCCTCGAACCATTTGCTGTACATCTCCGCCAACGTGCCCTCCTCCTGCAGCTGCCGAATGATCCCGTTGATTTCGTTCTTGACCATTACGTTGCCTTTTTTTATCGGAATCGCGATATCGACACGATCGATCCTGTCGGGCAGCAACATAAACTCTTCATTCCTTAGTAGGACATATTTCAGAGAGTTTTTGTCGAATACGAAAGCGTCCGCTTTATTTTTCTTCATCGCGAGCACCGCATCGGCAATATAGACCATATCCAGGTATTTTACGTTTTTGTAGAGCTTTTTCATCGTAAAATCCCCGGTCGTTCCGGTGATGACGCAGACTCTTCTCCCTTCGAGGTCGGCTACGGATAGAATCGGGCCGCCGGCGCCGGTGGCCCCCAAATTCGAGAGCATAGGCGCAATCACGGCAGCCAAAACGATCCCGGCCAGGAGTCCGAAATACACAAAAAGCTTTAATCGGTGCAGGCCGCGTTTCCCGGTTTTGTTGGAAAACATCGCAGACGCTTTTCTTCTGGCTTTCGGGTCGACCTGAACCTCGATCAATGACAGGATCTGGATCAGGATCCCCGATAAACAGAAGTACAGAACCGCCACCATGATCAAGGGGAAAAACGCGTCGAAGGTCCGGCTCCGGATGATGTCGCTCGCCTTCGTCAAGTCTTGTACCGCGATGTACCCCACAATCGATGTCATCTTCACCAATGAGATGAACTCCCCTTTATACACTGGCAAAACATTTTTTAGCGCCTGTGGCAAGATAATGTACCGGAACGTCTGTATTTTGGTGAATCCTCCCGCCAATCCCGCCTCTTTCTGCCCTTTGTCGATGCTTTCGATCGAGGTCCGGAACATCTCCGACACATACGCCCCGAAGTTCATCCCGAACGCGATCACCGCCACCAGAACCGGATCGATGTTCACCGACGCGAAGACCACGTAAAAGATTAGCATCAGCAACACCAGTACCGGCGTCCCCCGGATCACCGTGATATACGCCTTCCCGATCCCCCGCAAGAGCGCGTTTTTCGACATCCTGAGCCAACAGACCGCCGCCCCCAGCAGCGTTCCAAACAGGCACGCCAGCACCGATATCGCCAACGTCGTCCGTAGCCCGCTTAAAATAAGCAGATACCGGTCTTCCAAAACGATGTTGATATAAAAACTGTTCGACAGCCGTTCGAAGAAGTTTTTTTCTTCCGCCGGCGCTTTCGGGGTGTCGTAAGCCGCCAGGTTTTTCTTTAAAGCGATGAAGGAGGCGCCCATATCATAATACGCGTCAGAAAACAGGGTTTGTTTCGCGCGTTCTTCCGTGATAAACATCGAAGCGGCAATCAGATCAATCTTACCCGTCGAAACCGCCGCGATCAAGTTGCCAAACTCCAGATCAGAAAACACCGGTTTCTTTCCCAAATGCGCGGCGAATCTTTCGGCCATCTCGATATCGAACCCGATTAACTGATTGTTTTTCACCGTTGTAAAAGGCAATCCCTTGTCGCTGACAATCCCGACCACGAGGGATCCGTTTCTTCCGTCGTTTTCTATTTTCGGCATCTCGTGAATCCCTTGGTCCATCCAACGGGTGACCATATCCGCGTGGATACCGCTTGATTTTATCTCTTCCAAAAAACGATTGAACTGCGCGCATAACGAAGTGTTATTTTTATTGAAACCAATCCCGATCGGAATCGTAAAAATTTTACTTCCCAATACGCCAAGAGAGGTATCACTCCTGACCAATTCCATTAAAATCTCGTGGTTATACATCACGGCATCGATTTTTCCGGATTTTAGGGCGATTTCCAAATCGGAGATGGTGTTATACTGCAAGACCTTCGCGCGCGGATAATGCTCGGCGATATACGTATCCTGAACGGAACCCAGAAGCACGCCCACTGTCTTTCCGTTAACATCCTCCGGGACTGTCATTATCAAATCGTTCTTATTTTCAGGCTTTTTTATCATGAATACATTCGGGTTTAAAAAGTACGATTCGGAAAAATCGACTTTTTGAGCCCGCTCTTCGGTTCGAACCATATTCGCAATGATAACGTCGGTCTTACCCGATTCGAGGGCGTTGATCAACGCAGAAAACTTCATATCGTAGAATTCAATTTGCATCCCCAGCTCCGCGGCGATGCGCCGCGCCAATTCGGGATCCAGCCCGGCAATATTCCCGTCCCCT
>JAAYCF010000369.1 GCA_012744415.1 Thermotogaceae bacterium | reverse complement strand
TATTTGGTGTACATCTGAGAGGCTTGGACGATGACGATGTTGGCTTTAATTCCCACTTTCGCCAAATCTGCCTGGATCTTCTCAGCTTCGGCGGGTCTGGGGTTGGCGTTGCTGGTGAGCAGTTCCACTTCGAATCCGTTCGGATAGCCGGCATCGGCGAGAAGCTTTTTCGCTTTCTCGACGTCGGGATAGAACGGGTTATCGGCGACATAACCGAAATATCCTTTGCTGACAAATCCCTGCACTTTGAGCGCATTGCCGTCCATGAGGATATCGATAATTTCGTCGTAGTTCAATGCGTATTTCACGGCCAACCGCACTTTTGCGTCTTTCAAGGGACCCCAAGATGCATTCATGGCGAGGTATTCGTTCCCGTGACCCGGTACGCGGACGATTCGGAGCTCTTTGTTGCCGCTCATCTCTTTCAACATCGTTCCGGTTACGTTCCAGGCGACATCGGCATCGCCTTTTTCGACCATCAGGCGTTGGTTCGCTGCTTCCGGCACGTCTCGGACGATGATTCTGCGAATCTTCGGCTGTCCGAGAACGTAGTTCGGGTTCGCCACAAGGACGATCTGATTGTTTCGTTCCCATCTTTGAAGAACATAGGCTCCGGCGCCCGCGGAGTTGTCGTCAAGCCATTTTTGACCGAGATCGTCACCGGCCATGTGTGGTTCCAGCTGTTTTCGGTTCACGACGGAAGCGAATTGGTTTGTCAGGATTCCGAGGATGATGTTGGATGCGTACGGTTTGTCGAACTGCATCGTGAAAGTGTAATCGTCGATCAATGTGATCGTTTGATCCGCATTTTCCTCGTTGATTCCAACGCTTTCTATCAGCCATTTTGACGAGGAGTTCATCTTCATCGAACGTTTCAGTGACCAGACGGCGTCATTGGCGTTCAGCGGATCGCCGTTAGCGAACTTGAGGCCTTTGCGCATCGTGAAGGTATAGGTCATCGCGTCTTCAGAGATCTCCCACTTTTCAGCCAGACGCGGAACCGGGACAAGCGTTTCGCCCTGCGCTTCCAACTCTACGATCTTCGCGTACATCGCGTCGACGATCTTGCCCGGCAACACTTCATAGACCATACCGGGATCCAGGGTGATGAAGATACCGGTGTTAGCGGCGATCACGAGCGTGTCGCTCGGGACGTTGGACTTAGCGAATCCGAAAGAGAAGAGAAGTAGCCCGAGGACGAGAATTCCGACGAACTTTGTGAGCGTTCTGTTCATACGTGCACCTCCAAATTTTTACTGATGAGCTTGGTGACAGAAAGATGCGGTATTTACCACCAAAAAGGAAAGACGCAAAAACTGCGTCTTCACACAAGAAATCGAATGAATACTGAAAAAAAGGGAATTTTTTAGTAAGCCTAAAATCGAGTTTATAAAACCTTTTCTTTGAGCTCTTTGCCGGGAACGAATTTGGGTGTCTTTTTGGCAGGAATCTTCATTTTTTTCATCGTTTTCGGATTGACGCCGGTTCGCGCTTTCCGCTGCGAAACCTTAAAGGTGCCGAAACCGATGAGCTTAATCTCTCCGCCTTGAGCCAATTCATCTTCCACGACTTTCACGAAAGCGTTGACCATCTTTTCTGATACTTTCTGCGTTTCCCCTGTTTTTTCGGCTAATTTCGCAACCAGTTCCTTCTTATTCATAGGTTCCCCCTCCTAAAATGAAGTAGTTTTATTTAAAGCAGTATCTTGGGCGTTTCGTTCAAACGATGAATCGGCTCTAGGTTTGATTACATCATTTATTATAACACATACTTTTCAAAAATAAAGCCCCCCGGTTGAGGCAATTTTGATTCCAAGAAATACGACGCTCTCCTCGACCAAGCCTTTGTGTTATAATTCGTAAAACATTCTGAGAGGGGTGGACAAGGTGAAGGGTCGATGGATATTAGCGATATTTTTAGCAGTCTTGATGATTCCAGTCTATTTTTTCCTGCAGTTGATCTTTTCAAACGGGTATTTCGATTGGTTTTTAGAGAGCAAGTATTCCATCGAATCGGCGCGTATCGAACAGGTGATGGCCGAAGATGGGTCGATCTCGGTTCACGAAGAGATCCACTATCGGATGCGAAAGCCGTTTAGAGGGCTCTATCGCAGTATCCCGATGGCGCGATACGTAACGTTGGAAAACGTCGAGTTATGGACGGAAGGGGCGGTCACGAAAAAAGTCGAATATTTGCAGAAGAGCAATCAACACTTTGAAGCCCGGGTGTGGATAGCCGAAAACGAGTACGCCTCCACGCTGGATCCGGCGGATTACCGTGACATCAC
>JAAYCF010000368.1 GCA_012744415.1 Thermotogaceae bacterium | reverse complement strand
GCTTTTCCAAAGTGTCTTCATCAACCCGGATACCCATGGAGGACACTTCGAAAGCGGTTTCTAAAAGCGGATACCAAAACAGAATGTCCCCGTTCAATTCCCAATCGTCGTAATCGGGCGCCCTCCCTTCATGGGGTTTTCCCGATTTGAGCGCGCCGCCGATGTTCAGAAGAAAAACCGCTTTCTTTTCCCGGGCAATCCGAAATTCTCGGTCTTTCGCGGATAAATCTGGGAATCGGTCCTCGAGCTCTTGAGTCGTGATAAAGGTGATCTCGTCGGGGAGGTTTTCACTTTGTTCCAATACTTTGTATTCGTAGGAGATGAAACGTTCTGCGTTTTTGAAAACCGTGTAGATTCTTTTGACAATCTCTTTGAGCTTTTCGAGGGTTCGGTCCTTCTTACGAATGATCTTTTCCCAATCCCACTGATCAACGTAGATCGAGTGGAGGTTGTCCAGGGTTTCTTCTTTTCGGATCGCGTTCATATCCGTGTAGAGACCTTCTCCAATTTTAAACCCGTACCGTTTCAGTGCCATGCGTTTCCACTTGGCCAAAGAATGGACGATTTCCGCTTGACAATGACCCGCATCCGGAATAACAAAACCGACTGGTTTTTCTATCCCGTTCAGGTTGTCATTCAAGCCGGATTCCGGTTTAACGAATAAGGGCGCGGAGACGCGTGTCAGATGAAGTTCATAAGATAGGGCTCTTTCGAAGAAGTCTTTGAATTTTTTTATCGCGACTTCTGTATCGCGAAGGTTCAACTTGCTTTTGTAGTCTTTTGGCAATTTCAATTCCCCATGATGTTCACGCTCCTTGTAAAAATTTCGGTATTATACCACACGCTTTTTGTTCTTTTGGTCCAGAAACGCGCAAGTGTCGTTTGAAAGCACCTTTACTATACATACTCTGAGAACTGGCGGAGTGTTGAAGTAGGAAAGGAAAAGGCGGTACGCTCATTCGCAGCTTTGGGAGTCGTCTTCAGCCCTATCACGATTTGACGAGTTTGTTATCAAGAGTATAATATCATTATGGTATAATTAATCTTGGATAATAAGGAAGAACACTATTAGGATGGTTCGGCACACCTTCAGTTCATTTCTACTCTTTTCTGACAATATCCTAAATGCTGTGCTCGTTTCAACGTGCTCAGAACATGGTTCATCCTTGGTTTCAAGGGGGTATGCCTGTGGGTAATGAAAAAGAAAAATTCAACGCGGCTTCGATCAAGAGGGTCGCAGTTCTTTTGTTATGTGTTATTACTATCTTATTGATCAGTTGCACTCGAATGCAACCAAAACCGATAGATGCGACGCCTCCGATTCTGATGAACGCGACGTTGTCTATCGATGGGTCTCGAATTACCTTGCGATTCGATATTCCGATGAAGCCGCCTTCCGACGCGCAAAAAATCTGCTTCACCGTCCTTGCTGACACCGTACAACAGGTGATTCGGAAGCTGCAAATGAATCCGGCGAATCTCAGAGAGTTCTTTTTGGATCTTCAAACCCCATTAGCTCATGGACAAACGGTAACCGTCGGGTATACGCAAGGCACAATTCGCTCTCAAGGCGGCGGGTTTTTGCTTTCATTTACCGAGCGAAATGTGCAAAACAACGTCCCTCTGGGAGCCCCACAATACGTCCGTTCACAAACCAACGAAATGGGGAATCAGATTCATGTGTTTTTCGATCGCGCGATGGCAGACCCCACAGGCACGCAAGCCCAGTTCTC
>JAAYCF010000367.1 GCA_012744415.1 Thermotogaceae bacterium | reverse complement strand
TCGAAATACGCCCTTCATCGCGATCTCGTGCAAATCAAACCGAGCGGGTTCTATAAAGACTGGCGCCGCGCGCAAGTCGTCAAGATTCTTCAGAGGAACCTGAAAGATGTCGTCGGCATTCTGGCGCGGGAAGGACGGAACTACTTCGTTATTCCCGACGACAAGCGCATGGGGCTGCGGTATTACCTTTCTGGTTCTGAGAAGAAAGATTTGCTCGGCAGCGAACCGGGGGCGAAAGTGATCGCCCGGATCGTCGCTTACCCCTCGAAGAAAAACCCGCCGATGGCGAAAATCACACGATGTTTGGGATCGATCGAAGACCCGCAGGTCCATCTGCCCAGCGTCATCGTCAAACACGGGTTGCCTTTTCCGGAAGACTTCCCGGAGGCGGTACTGGAAAAAACAAAAGACACGCCTGATCGGGTCTTTCCGAAAGACTGCAAGAACCGAAAAGACTATCGGGACCAGATCATCTTTACGATTGACGGGGAGTCCGCGAAAGACTTTGACGACGCGGTGGGAATCGAAAAATTGGATAACGGCCATTACCGGCTGGGGGTCCACATCGCCGATGTCTCCGCCTACGTTCCGATGGGATCGGAGATAGACGAGGAAGCTTTCCGGCGAGGCACCAGCACCTATTTGCTCGATACGGTTATCCCGATGTTACCGGTCGCGTTGTCCAACGGGATCTGTTCGCTTAAAGAGAATAAATCTCGGCTGACACTCTCGCTGGAGATGGAAATCGACATGAAAGGACACATCGTCGGATACACGTGTCACGAGGGCGTGATTAAAAGCAAAAAACGGTTGACTTACACCGCGGTGAACGATTTCTTAAACGGGAACATCGTTTCCAAAGAAGCGCGGTTTTGCGCGGATCATCCCGAGATCGCCCGAGCCTTGACCTTGATGGACGAACTGGCTGGTATCCTCAGAAAGAACCGGAAAGACCGGGGAGCGATCATGGAGATCGAGAGCGGGGACGTCGTGATTCCGTTGGATGAAAAGGGAAACGCTCTCGATATCGTCATCAGAAAGCGGGACCGCGCGGAATCGTTTATCGAGGAATTTATGCTTAAAGCCAATGAAACCGTGGCGGGGATCTTTGCCGAGATCGACGGCGCTTTCGTTTACAGGGTCCATGAACGCCCCGATCCAGAAACGCTGACCCAACTGAAAAAATACGTGCTGGCTTTGGGAGTTCAGAAAAAGTTCCCCAAAGAAATGCGATCTTCGGATATCCAGGAGTATCTCGAAACCATCCAGGACCACCCCTTGAAAAGCAGCATTCAGAGACTGGTCGTCAGATCGATGAAACGAGCGATTTACAGCGTGCAAAACATAGGCCATTACGGCCTTGCCTCGGAGAACTACACCCACTTCACCTCTCCGATCCGCCGATATCCGGATCTGATCGTCCACCGGATTCTGAAGGAGTGGATGAAACGGCTGCCAAGCATTTACACACCCGAGCAACTGACGAAAATCGCGAAGCAATCTTCGGTAAGAGAGCGCGTATCGAGTGAAGCGGAATGGGATTTAATATCTCTGAAGAAGGTTAATTACATCAGTCGGAACTTGGCCGAACTTTACCGGGTGGTGGTCACGAATATCGCGAAGTTCGGCCTCTTCGTCGAAGTGCCGGAGAAGCTTATACCGGGACTCATTCCGATCTCGACGCTTAGCGATTACTTCATCCTCGATGAGGAGCGGAATATTTTAGTCGGCGAAAGAACCAGAAAGGTTTACAAAATCGGAGATATTCTGGAAGTGCGCGTCAAAGACATCG
>JAAYCF010000043.1 GCA_012744415.1 Thermotogaceae bacterium | reverse complement strand
CCTAAGTTCCCGAAAAGTATAACGATGTGAAAGGGTTAGAAGAGCGATAGAAAAAGGGACACAAAGAATAGGCCTTGACATTATCCTCGTTATATATTATAATATATAACGAGGAGGGGAAGTCTATGGGCCTGGTGTACCAGACGAACAAACAAACCGGAATCACCTACGCATATGAAAACGAAGCCTATTGGGACAAAGGCAAAAAACAGTCGAGAGCCCGACGAAAACTCATCGGGAAAGTAGATCCCAAAACGGGGGAGATTATCCCCACAAGACGGTACAAGAAACGATCCGAGCCCATGGAAGCACCCCCGGCTAAACCCGGACCGGTACCGATCACGACGATGAAGCGATGCTTTTATGGCGCCACCTATCTATTTGACCAAATCGGAAAGGTTCTTGGAGTCACGGAGGATTTAAAGGCTTGTTTTCCGGATACCTATAAACAGATACTCTCCGTTGCCTATTTCCTGATTTTGGAAGAGAACAACCCACTCAGCCGATTTCTCCATTGGCAAAAATACCATATCCATCCTTATGGGGAAGACCTTCCCTCGCAAAGAAGCAGCGATCTGTTCCAATCGATAGAGGAAGCCGGTCGGATGATGTTCTTCCGGAAGCAGGGGAAGAGAAGGTTGGAAAAAGAATATTGGGCCTTTGACACCACCTCTATCTCCAGTTACTCGGAAGCGCTCGAACAAGTAAAGAAAGGGAATAACAAAGAACACGATCGACTCCCGCAACTGAATTTGGCCTTGTTGTTCGGAGAAGAATCCGGGTTGCCCTTCTACTATCGCAAGCTCGCGGGGAATATCGCCGATGTGGCCACCATCCGGGAACTGATGGAAGAATTCGATGTGATGGGGTATAAACAGATCAAGCTCGTCTTAGATCGAGGGTTTTACTCTCAGAAGAACATCAACGCCCTTTTCACGCATCACCAAAAATTCATCGTCGGAACGAGACTGAATTTAACATACGTGAACGGTCTCCTGGAGGAAGAGCGAGAGAACTTGAATCTGTGGACCCATCTGCAGGGGCAATTTGGCGTGTATGGCCTGTGCCGGCCCATTGAATGGGAGTATGAACAGTTCCGTCCCTATAAGGGAGACACGCTCAAAGAAAAAAGACGGGCGTACCTGCTCTTGTTCTACAATCCCGAAAAGGCGGCGAAGGACCAGATAGAAATGAATGAACATCTGACACAGCTCCAAAATGATCTTTTGGCCGGGAAGCAACGGGACGATTATAGAAAAGAATACGACACCTATTTCACGGTGACAGAAACACCCAAGCGGGGACGGAAGGTTGAACCCAAACAAGAAGCCATGCGCGAAGCGGCCAGGAACTACGGATACTTTGCCTTACTCTCGAACGAGGTAAAAGGGCCTTTTGAAGCCCTATCTCTTTACCGGAGTAAGGATATTGTCGAAAAGGCTTTCGGAAATCCGAAAGAACGCCTCAACTTCAGGAGAATGCAGGTTTCCTCGGAATTATCATTGAACGGGAAGCTTTTTGTGGAGTTTGTCGCATTGATTTTCCTGTCTTATGTGAAAAAGAAGATGCAAGACGCCAAGTTATTCGAGAAATGGACGCTGCAGGGATTGTTGGATGAAATGGACTCTATCGAGCTGTTTGAGGCTCCCGGCCACGGTAGAATCCTCGGCGAGATTACCAAGAAACAAGAACAACTCTATCGGGATTTGGGCGTGAATCCTCCCTCATTATATATTTCGGGAAGGTAGGATACAAGGATTAAATAATACTGTTGCTTCTGCTCAGAACGTATTTAGCATTTGGACAAAGAAAGGTTCTGTTTCGCGAGTTTGAAGAATGATTCGATCGACCATCAGAGGGAATTGTATCGGATGATCTTCTTGCCGGAAATCCGCGTATCGGTACTTGACAGAATCGCCCGCGAATGGTTTCCAAGCTCCGTTACCGCGATATGGTAATACCCATCTATGGATCGTTGGCCCTGTTTTCTTCTTCAGAGGATTTGGTAAGAAGAATGTACGAAGGTTAAAAGGTTTTGTTAAAGTTACACTCTTCAACTAATACTTCCCCTATGACCAGGATGACCTGCCCGAGGGTAAACGGGTGACAAGCGTATAGTCTATGACCAGAACGTTGAGGCGGAGTGCCGATTTTCCTTTATCTGTTATTTTTCTCTCTCTTTTCAAAGACCTATTCTTCTTTCTTTTTCGCTTATCTGTTTCTCGTAATGTCGATGCACTCGTTGAGTAGAAATGTTATTTTGAACCATTTCAATAAGTCAATATTTGCTTGAGAAAAAGGAGCAATCAATGTTCGATACCGTTATGGTTGTGTCAACAGGTCATGCTTATTTTGATAAAAGAGTATATTTAAAGTGCGTCGAACCGCTTTCGAAAATTTTCCGCAAAGTCTTATATATCTCAACCCAAAAAAGAATTAAATCAAGTTTTTTAGTGCCCGATAATGTCGTTGATATATTCGTCGGAGATATGCCGATAAGAACTATTGAAAGGACAATTTTTTGGGAGAAAAAATTCAGGAGAATAATCTATTCTCAAAATTGCCCTTTAGATTTAGTCGTAGTTCACGACATTCCATTTGGTTACCTATTTCCAAATCTATTCT
>JAAYCF010000366.1 GCA_012744415.1 Thermotogaceae bacterium | reverse complement strand
GATTCAATCCAGCTACGTATCTCAGCGGAGTTAGTTTCCCGATAACGCCGGACCAGATTGGTGTGCGCCCCTTCAAATGGCCGCGCCATCTCGTAGAAACCGTCGGTAAATTCGTGCCGATGCTTGATCTTCTCCTCAGTTCCAAAAAGAACCGCATCTCGCACCTTCTTCGGAAGGTCTTTCCACGGGACATCCAGACGTCCCCCGTAAAACTCGGCGACTCGAGCGATCGCGTCATACATATACCCTTCTTTGAACATCTTGACGGCGCCTTTTTCGATCGGCAATTCCGGATCAATCATCAGATCGGGGTCTACTTCCATCGTATACCCTAATCCAGTGCAGCTTTTACACGCTCCCCAAGGGGTATTGAAAGAAAATATCTTCGGAGTGATCGACGGAATGCTGATTCCGCAAACAGGACACGTGTAATCCTCGCTATAGAGGAAGTTGCGCTGGGTATCCGTCTCTTCGATCTCGACAAACCCGTTTCCTTCTTTCAGCGCTAACTCGATCGAATCGGCAAGCCGTTGGAGGTGGTCTTTATCCTTCTGAAATTTCAACCGATCGACGACCAGGTGAATGGTATGACGATTGTTCTTGTCGATTTGGATATCTTCTTCGAGATCATAGATGATGTTGTCTACACGGATCTTCGAATAGCCTTTCTTTCGGAAAGATTCGAAGTCTTTTTTATACTCCCCGCGCTTCTCGCGCGCGATAGGAGAAAGAATCAGGATCTTCTCCTCTTCTCCGAGCTCTTGAATCAAGATATCCACGATTTCGTCGACGCTCATGCGGCTCAACTCTCTTCCGCATTTGGAACAATGAGGAATGCCGATATGCGCGTAGAGCAATCGAAGATAGTCGTAGATTTCGGTGACGGTGCCGACGGTGGACCTGGGATTATGGCTGACCGTCTTTTGGTCAATCGCCACGGCCGGAGAGAGGCCCTCGATCATTTCCACTTCGGGTTTTTTCATATCTCCCAAAAATTGCCGGGCATAAGAGGAAAGGGATTCCAGGTACCGCCGTTGCCCTTCGGCGTAGATGGTGTCGAAAGCCAAAGAGGACTTACCGGATCCCGAAAGTCCGGTAATCACAATGAAAGCGTTACGAGGCAACGACAGGGAGACATTCTTTAGGTTATGCTCACGGGCTCCTTTGATGATGATTGAATTAAGCATCGTTGCGCATCACCATCGCCGCTATCTCTTCCGCGATTCCGCGAATCACGTCCATATCCTTCCCTTCCAGCATAATGCGGATAAGCGGTTCGGTGCCGGAAGGGCGTAACAAGATCCTTCCGTCGTCCCCGAGGGCGTTTTCGTATTCTTCGATCGCTTCTTTAATTTCGACAGACTCCATCACCCGTTCACGATCGTTCACTTTGACATTTCTTAAAATTTGAGGGTATTCGGGAATCCGCTCGGTGAGTTTCGAGAGGGATCGGCCAAAGTGGGCCGCCGCTTCGAGAACCGTTAAGGAAGTGATTAAACCGTCGCCGGTAGTGCTGCGATCCAAAAAGATCACGTGCCCGGATTGCTCTCCGCCGATGACCCGCTCCGAGGCCAGCATCTTCTCCAAGACGTACCGATCACCGACGCGCGTTCGTTCTAATCCGATATCATTCTCTTTTAAAAACACTTCCAAACCCAAATTGCTCATAACGGTCGCCACGACCTGGTTTCCGGTCAGGATGCCTTTATCCCGATAATAGAGTGCGGTGACGGCCATCAACTTGTCCCCGTCCACCAATTTTCCCCGTTCGTCAATAAAGATGCAGCGATCGGCGTCTCCGTCATAGGCGATCCCGAAGTCCGCCCGTGAATCCAGCACTTTTCGACAGAGAGTTTCTGTGTGCTGGGATCCGCACTCTAAATTGATATTGAAGCCGTCGGGTTCATCGTTCACCAAGAGGACCTCGGCGCCCAAGACCCGCAAAACTTCCGGCGCGACCTGATAAGCGGCGCCATTCCCGGGGTCCATCACGATACGAATGGGGTTTTGATCGGGAAAACCGATCGTGCCTTCTGGATACATCCCGAGCACCCATCGCACGTATTCTCCGCGCGCTTGAGGGTAATCCAACACCCGGCCGATTCCCTCGTGGGTCGAGACGTCGAAACTGCCGGACAAAACGATTTTTTCGATTGCCTCTTCATCGGCGTCGGGAAGCTT